>NZ_JBDYKL010000021.1:0-73122 GCF_040012415.1 Sanguibacter sp. 25GB23B1 | reverse complement strand
GACGTGAAGTTCTCCCACGTCCACTGCTGCGGCCAGAACGTCTGGTCGGCGCCGACGATCTCGGAGTTGGGCTTGAACGCCGAGAGCAGCATCCAGGCGAAGGGGAACACGGTGACGACGCCCGCGACAGCGAGGGCCGCGTGCAGGCACACGGAGGAGACGGTGCGCTTCATCGGGTCACCGCCGAGCGTCCGGCACGACGGCGCGGCGGACGCACCCCGGACCCTGCGGAGACGCGGAAGTTCAACCACGTGAGGATCGCCGTGAAGAGCAGCAGGACGAACGCGATGGCCGAGGCGTAGCCGAAGTTGTAGTTGACGAACGCCTCGTCGTAGATCATGAACGAGATGAGGCGCGTCGAGGTCCCGGGCCCGCCGTCGGTGAGCACGAGCACCTGGACGAACGCCTGCAGGTAGCCGATGGTCGAGGTGACCGCGATGAAGAGGGTCATCGGCGCGAGGAGCGGCACGATGATCCGCCGGAAGCGGGTCCAGGCGTTCGCGCCGTCGACGGCCGCGGCCTCGAGGACGTCGTCGGGCACCGCGTAGAGGCCGGCGAGGAAGAGGATGACGGCATACCCGAAGTCCTTCCAGATGGTCATGACGAGGATCGCGCCCATCGCGTAGCGGGAGTCGAGCAGCCAGTTGATGTCGAGACCGAAGAAGGTGTTGATGGCGCCGAAGCGCGGGTTGTACATGAGCTGCCACACGTAGGCGACGGCGACGAGCGGCGTCACCGTCGGCATGTAGAACACCGCGCGGAAGAAGGTCTTGCACCGGGTCATCTTCGAGTACAGGGCATAGGCGAGCGCGAGGCCGAGCACGAGGCGGCCGACGATCGCGACGCTCCCGAAGACGAGGGTGTTCACCGACGACGTCCAGAACTCCTGGTCGGAGAAGAGCCGTCGGTAGTTGGCGAGGCCGGTGAAGTCGAAGGTGCCGTTGAGCGGGTTCCACAGGTGCAGGCTGCCGACGGCGGCGATGCCGATCGGGACGAGCAGGAGCACGACGATGAAGAGCACGACGACGCCGACGACGACGTTGCGCAGGGCGCGCTCGCCCGGGTAGGCGAGCCGGCGGCGCGGGCGCGGAGGCGTGGTGCTGCCCGCGGGTGCGGGCGACAGCGCCGCGGTGCGCGAGGGGGAGGTGTTGAGAGATGGTGCGTTCATGGGTGGTGCGCCGGACCGGTCCCCGGTCGCCCGGGGACCGGCTCGGCTACTCCTTCCGAGGGGTGGACTCAGTCCTGCACCTGGTAGCCGGGGTAGAGCGACTCGAGCGAGACGAAGCTCGAGCTCTCGACGTCCGTGCTGATGGTGGCCTGCGCGTTCTCGAGCGCAGCCTCGGGTGCCACGCCGTTGTAGAGGATGTCCTCCCACATGGTCGTGGTGTTGGTCTCGAACGCGGCCGGGAAGGGGCCGGGCCAGATGTAGCTCTCGACGTCCCCGAAGGACTGCAGCACGGGGGACGCGACGATCTCGGGGTCCTCGGCAAGGGGCCCGTAGGTGGGCAGGACGCCGAGCGCCAGGCACATCTCCTTCATGAGATCGGTGTTCGTCAGGTAGTAGCGCAGGAAGTCCTGCGCGACGGCCTGCTGCTCGGCGCTGGCGTTCTTGTTGATGCCGATGGTCGACTCGCCGTTGGTGCGGTCGTAGGCGTACGGCGTCTCCGACGCGTCGGGCACCGGGGTCTGGAAGGTGCTCCAGGCGAGGTCGGGGAAGTCGGCCGCGAGGGTCCCGCCGAAGTGGCCCCAGGAGTAGATCATCGCGGTCTGGCCCTGACCGAAGGTGTCGGTCGCCACGCCGAAGTCCTTCGAGCCGGAGCCGTCGGCGTAGATGTCGAGGAACCGCTGGATCACCTCGAGGTTGGCCTCGTTGTCGACGTCCGGGGTGGTGAGGTCGGCCTCGAACATGTTCTGTCCGAGCTGGTAGGCGAGCCCGGACTGGAACGCGTTGAACTGGCCGTTGAAGTTGAAGCCGGCCTGGGTGATCGAGTCGCCCTCGGCGACGGTGAGCTGTGCGGCGACGTCGCGGAACTCGTCCCAGGTGACGGGGATGTCGGCGTCCGTGAGGCCGGCGGCGGCCCACATGTCGGTGTTGTAGAAGATCGAGCCGGTCATGAGGCCGAAGTCGATGTAGTGGACCTCGCCGTCGATGACGTGGGCGTCGACGTTGGCGTAGTCGGCGCGGAGGTCGTCGATCTCGATGTCGTACGGCGCCATGTTCGCGATGAGGTTGTCGTGCTGGCTGTTGTGCACGTTGAAGATCGCCGGGCCGTTCTCGCCCTGGAGCTCGAGGGGCAGCTTGGTCCAGAAGTCCTCCCACGGCTGGACGACCACCTGGATGTCGACGTTCGGGTGGATCTCCTGGTAGGCGTCGGCGATGGCCTGGGACTCGGCGTCGAACCCCCAGAGCCACCACTCGAGGACGATGGGCTCGCCCTCGTTGACGAGCTGGTTGGGGTCCCAGGTGACGGCCTCACCGACCACCTCGAGCCCCTTGTCGGCGGTGTCGTCCGCGACGGCGTCCCCCATGTCGGAGCCGCCGCCGCCCGAGCACGCGCTGAGTGCGAGCACCATTGCTGCACCGGTGGCCACCATGGCCTTGTGAATTCTCATCGAACCCTCCATTGGGTCTCGTTGTGGTTGGTATACCGCTATACCTTCACGCCGCGAGTGTAGCGGTATACCATCGTTTCGTGTCAAGACCTCTGGACGACGAGCCGGTTGCCCGACGCCGCCGCGGCGGTGGTGACGGGGTCACGCTGCAGGACGTCGCCACCGCCGCAGGCGTGACGAAGATGACCGTGTCGAACGCCCTCAACGGCCGGCGCGAGCGGTTGTCCGAGGCCACGCTCGCCCGCGTCCTCGACGCCGTGGACCGCCTCGGCTACGTCCGCAGCGCCTCGGCGCGCTCCCTCTCGGCGAACCGCTCGAACATCGTCTCCGTGACCTACCAGCCGACCGCCCGTACGGGCGCCGGCTCGACGCTCGGCCAGCACGACGCCCTCTTCCTCGGCGAGCTCGAGCTGCACGTCACCCGTGCCGGCATGTACCTCATGGTCCACTCGACGACCGACGTCCAGAGCACCGCCCGGAGCCTGCGGTCCTGGAACGTCGACGGCGCGATCTTCCTCAGCACGCTCGGCGACGAGGTCGAGGTGCTGCGCGAGGCCCACGACGTCCCGATGGTCTTCGTCGACAACTACGGCTCGTCGCCGTCGATCAGCAGCGTGCGGGTCGACGACTTCCGTGGCGGCTACCTCGCGGGGGAGCGGCTCGTCCAGGCCGGTCACCAGCACATCGTGTTCGCCGGACCGGCCTTCTCCGACACCGGCGTGGTGCGCCAGCGCTATCTCGGCTTCAGCCGGGCGCTCGAGGACCACGGGATCGTCCATGACCCCGCGCTCGTCCGGGTGTGCCAGACGGAGTACGACCCGGCGCTCGCGCTCGCCGGCGCCCTCGTCGAGGAGCTGCCCGAGGCGACCGCCGTGTTCGCGACGGCGGACGACATCGCGGTGGGCCTCGTCAACGGCTTCCAGCGGGCCGGGCGGTCCGTCCCGGGCCAGATGTCGGTCATCGGCTTCGACGACATCGACCTCGCGCGCGTCACCACCCCGGAGGTCACGACCGTCCGCCAGGACATCCCCGCGAAGGCCCGTGCCGCCGCCGAGATGCTCCTCGGCCAGCTCGCGCGCGGCGTCGAGCGTCAGGTGGACCGCGTGACGCTCGACGTGACGCTCGTCGAGCGCGGGTCGGTGGGGCCGCCCGTGCAAGGCTGAGGCCCATGGACTGGACCTCGCGCGAGCACTCCCACCACCTCGACACCCCCGAGGGCGAGGTCATCGTCACGCCCTACTCGCCGAGCGACGGGCCCGAGCGGTGGATGGTCGTCTACTCGTGGGGCGGGTCGGTGACGCTCTCGGCGGCCACGCTGGCCGACGCGCAGCGGGTCGCCGAGGCGACCGTCTCGGAGCGGATCGCTGGGTCGGTGGACGGAGACCGCGGCGCCGACGATCGCTGACCGTACCCGACACGGGTCTCTGCAGCGCCGAGTGGTTCAGCGGCTCTCCGTCGGCTCTGACGTGGACGTGGGGCTCTCGTCGCGTGTTGCGGCCCAGCTGGCCAGCAGGGTGAGCGCGTCGGCCGTGGTGCTGGCCGGGGCTGCGCTGTAGGCCACGAGCTGCAGACCGGGGCCTGAGGTGAGGGTCATCGCCTCGTAGCTGAGATCGAGGTCGCCGACGACGGGGTGGGTGACGCTCTTGATCCCGGTGCTGTGCTGTCGGACATCGTGGGACGCCCACAGGGTGCGGAAGGTCTCGCTCGTGACCGAGAGCTCGCCGACCAGATCGCTGAGCGCGCGGTCGTGCGGGGACCGACCTGCTTCGGTGCGCAGGAGGGCGACCGTCTGCGCTGCGGCGTCGTCCCAGTCCCGGTAGAGGTCCAGCGCTCGGGCGTCGAGGAAGACGAAGCGTGCGAAGTTCGCCGGTCGTTGCGGCTGGACGTACATCTCGGAGAACACCGCCTGGCCCAGGGCGTTGATCGCGAGGATGTCGAGGCGGCCGTTCTGCACGAAGGCCGGGACGTCGCGCATCGCGTCGAGGAGCTGCCGAACGGAGTCCGGGACCTTCTCCTGGCGCGAGGGGCTGCGCCTGCGGCTGGGGTGGGCGCCGTCGTTCGCCGCCCGCACGAGGTCGTAGAGGTGAGAGCGTTCGGCGTCGTCGAGGCCGAGGGCCCGGCTGATGCCGTCGAGGACCGACTCGGAGACGCCCCTGGCGTTGCCGCGCTCGAGGCGGACGTAGTACTCCACGCTCATCCCGGCCAGCAGCGCCACCTCCTCGCGGCGCAGCCCCGGGACCCGGCGTCGGCCCCCGAAATCAGGGAGCCCGGCCTCGGCGGGCGTGCGGCGGGCGCGCCTGGAGGTGAGGAACTCACGGATGTTGGTGGGGGTGTCCATCCACCGAACCTACGACAGGAACCGGCGTCCAGGGGGGTACTGCCATTGACCCTGTAGACGGGGTCTCCCTGGCGCGGGCGCGGTGACCTTGACTGGGTCTCGACACACCGACCGAGACCGGCGCACGAGACCGGTTCGCATCCTCGAGGAGATCGCATGAGCACGCAGAGTTCCGTCTGGTTCATCACGGGCGCCGGCCGCGGCATGGGCGTCGACATCGCGCACGCGGCACTGGAGGCCGGCCACCGGGTCGTGGGGACGGGTCGCGATGCGAGCCGTGTGCTCGCCGCGATCGGGGAGCACGAGAACCTCCTGACCGTCTCCCTCGACATCACCGACCCCGCCGCCGCCGAAGCCGCCACGACCGCAGCGGTCGAGCGCTTCGGGCGCATCGACGTGCTGGTCAACAACGCGGGCAACTTCTACGCCGGGTACTTCGAGAACATCAGCGACGCCCAGGTGCGGGCCCAGATGGAGACCAACTTCTTCGGTCCTCTCAACGTCACCCGCGCGGTCCTGCCGGTCATGCGCGCGCAGCGCTCCGGGCAGGTCATCACGGTGACGTCGGCCGCAGGCCTCATGGGCCAGGAGTTCTGCGCTGCCTACGCCGCCTCGAAGTTCGCCCTCGAGGGCTGGATGGAGTCACTGCGCTACGACGTCGCGCCCTACGGCATCTCGACCATGGCCGTCGAGCCCGGCTTCTTCCGCACCGAGCTCCTCGTCGAGGGCTCCTCGACCATCTGGCCCGAGCTCGAGATCGCCGACTACGCCGAGCGCACCGCCACCACCATCGAGGCGTGGAAGGGCATGAACGGCCAGCAGGGCGGCGACCCCAAGAAGCTCGCCCAGGCCCTGGTGACCCTCTCCGCCTCCGGCGACCTTCCGCTGCGCTTCCTCGCCGGCGCCGACGTCATGGGCGGCGTCGAGCAGAACCTCGCCACCATCCAGGGCCAGATCGACGCGCACCGCGAGCTCTCAACCTCGCTCACCTACGACTCCTGAGCGTCGGGTGCGCGAGGATGTAGCGGTGAACACGAGCCCCACGCCGCGCAGGCCTGACGTCACGACGGTCGAGATCGTCGGCGGTCCCGAGCCGCTCACGCTCGCGCTGCACGGCTACGAGGACCGGTGGCCGGTCATGTACCGCGAGCACCAGCAGCGGATCCGGGACGCGCTCGCGGGGGCGGACGTCGACATCGAGCACATCGGTTCCACGTCGGTCCCTGGTCTGGCGGCGAAGCCGATCATCGACATCGTGGTCGCGGTCGCGGACATCACCGCTGAGGAGGACTATCTCGACGCGCTCCTGGCCGCCGGGTACGAGCTGCGCGTCCGCGAGCCGAGGCACCGCCTCGTGCGCACGCCCGCCCGTGACGTCCACGTGCACCTGTACGAGCGAGACGATCCTGCCGTGGCGGAGTACCTGCTCCTCCGCGACCACCTGCGCTCCGACGCGGACGACCGCGCTCTCTACGAGTCGACCAAGCGGACCCTGCTCAGCACGCAGTGGGACGACATGAACGACTACGCCGACGCCAAGACCGACGTCATCGTCGCGATCAAGGCGCGAGCGAGGGCGGCACGCGATCGTGCGATCCAGACCGAGGGCTAGACCTGGTCCTCCCACGGGCTCGCCGACAGCTTGGCGGCGTCATCGGTCATCATCGGGCCACCGTCAGAGGTCGTCTCTCGCCGCGTCGATCAGCCACTCGATGGCTGCGACGGGGATCGGTTCGTCTACGAACGCCGCCTGAGCTCGCGAGAATGAGGCGGAACCCGGGGATCATGCTGACCGGATCGGCATCGTCGGCGGAGAACTTGAGGCGTGGCGCGGACTCGGCGCCTTCGCGTCACGGCAGAGCAACCTTGGTTGCTAGACGGTCATTAGCAATGTAGGTTGACAGCATGACGTCACCCCACGTCGCGGAGGCCGCGGCAGACACGAGCGACCCGCGTGCAGGGCTGCGGGCGATCGTCTCGCTGCGCGCCCTGGCGGACACGCTCGAGCTGCGCCAGGTCGAGGCGGCGCTGCGCGCGGGGATGAGCTGGTCGGAGGTCGCTGACGCCCTCGGCGTCACGCGCCAGGCCGTCCACAAGAAGTACGCCAAGCGGATCGACCCCACCATCTCCGTCCCCAGGAGGACCTCGTGAGCGCGTTCACCCACGCCGCGGCGACCATGCAGACCGTCTCCCTCAACGCGTCCGAGGAGGCCTCCCGGCGGGGCCAGCGGGACGTCGACATCGACCACCTCTTCCTCGCCCTCGTCATCAGCAGCGACGCTGCCGGGCGGGCCCTGCGGGCCCTCGGCATCTCGCTCGACGGCGCGCGCGAGGCGGTCGCGGAGCTGCACACGGACCAGCTCCGCAGCCTCGGCATCACCACCGGCATCCCCGACGACGGTGCCATCACCTTCCACGAGACCGACGGCTATGACCTCACCCCGCGGTCCCTCTCCGTCATGAAGCAGGCCTCGGCAGGCAAGAAGACGGGCGACAGCGCGGACCTCCTGCGCGAGCTCATCGCCGAGCCGAGCGGCCTCGTCGTCGACCTGCTCGCCCGCCTCGGCTCCACCCCGGGCGACGTGCACGCGCAGCTCGACGCCCTCGACCGCGACGGGACCGAAGGCGTCCGCACGGGGAAGCGTCCTGCCCGCCCCCGCGATCGCGGCGTCGTCGCTCAGCAGGCCGAGACATTCGTGCCGGCACCGATCGACGAGGTCTGGGCCCTGCTCGCCGACCCCGCCCGCATGCCTGAGTGGGAGTCGTCGGTCGCCCGCGTCGAGCCTCCGACCTCCCCGGAGGGCGCTCCGCCCGACACGCTGGTCGAGAGAACGGCATGGATCGCCCACGTGCTGACCGAGCGGCCCGACGGCAAGCCGATGAAGATCAAGGTCGCCTACCGCCGTCGCAGGGTCGAGGTCCGCACGGTCGAGGAGCCCTTCCGGATCGCCTGGCTGACGACCTTCCCCGACGCACCGAGGGCCGCGCCCTTCACTCTCGAGATCGAGCTCTCTGCTGCGCCCGGCGGCACACAGCTGGCGCTGACGACGACGCGTCGGCGCCACACAGGGTGGCGGTGGCTCGTCGGTCTGCCGCTGCGCCCGCTGCAGCGGTTCCTCCTCTGGCTGCAGGTGACCCACGTCGGCGCGGCGATCGGGCGCGTCTTCCGCTGATCAGCCCGGGGGAGCGAGCAGCGGGAACCAGTGGCGCTCCGCGAGCGGGGACGTGCTCGTGGCGGCGTCGACCCAGGACCCGTCGACCACCGGCTTGCCGTCGGCGGTCCAGACGCTGAAGTGCGCGAGCGGTACAGGCCACGCGTAGCTCTCGTCGGGGACGTCCACGACGTTGCGTACGAAGCCGAGGAGCGCCGGCTCGGCCGGTTGCCCGAGGACTTCTGCGGCGAGGTGCCGCACGGTTGCCAGACCGTCGGGATCAGAGCTCGGGACGACACGCGTCGGGAGGTCGAGCTTCTCGGTTCCGTCACGCGGCACACAGAACACCGTGTCGCCCCGGCGGACCAGGAGCCGCACCATGCTCGTGGGGTGCGGTGCCACGCTCGAGCGGACCACCTCGGCGCGCCCGCTGTGCGGGAGCCATGGGGCATTCCTCGTCGTGTGGACGACGAGGCCCCCGATGCCCAGCGAGGCGGCCCCGCCGAGCTCCGCGTGGGTCTCGGCGCCGCTCAGAAGAGGAGGTCGGCGTCGAGCGCGGGGACGGGGACGGCCGCCGATGGCGCGGGCACGGCTGCTGCGGTCGTCGCACCCGCGGCATCGGTCCGCGTCACCACAACCTCGCCGCGCTGCGCCGCGCGGGCTGCGGTGCCGGCGAGGACGTCGGCGCGCTCGTTGAAATGGTCGCCCTGATGGCCGCGGACCCAATGGAAGACGACCTTGCCCGCGCGCTCCGACATGGCTCGCTCGATGCCCTTCACGAGGTCGAGGTTCTTCACCGGGCTGCCGCTCGCGGTGCGCCAGCCCTTGCGCTTCCAGCCGGCGACCCACTCGGACGCGCACTTGATCGCGTACTGGGAGTCGGACTCGATGCGCAGCTCGTCGGAGCCCGGGTGGGCGAGGATCGCCTCGAGCACGGCCTGCAGCTCGGCCACCTGGTTGGTGCCCGACGCGATGCCGCCCGACGCGGACGAACCGTCATGGTTGACCCACGCCCAGCCGCTCGCCCCTCCGGGGTTGCGCAGGCAAGAACCGTCCGTGCTGACTGTGATCACGGCGTCCATTGTGCCGTGAACTGTGGGCTGGATCTCTCAGGAGGGTCGAGGAGCGGCCGTGCCTCGTGGCCCCGGGGACGCTGGTTGCAGGATCGAGGCGCAGCGAGACTCTCTGATTGCGCGCGCGGCGCGCTTCTCGCCGTCACAGCGCGCGGGAGCTTCTCACGTTCTGACAGAGTTCCTCGGTGAACTGCTTAGGTAAGTTCTCCCTCGGGCAACTATCTTGTTCGTCACCGCCAAACTCTTCGCCGCCTTCTCCACCAGCGCCTCGTTGCTTTTCTCAATTGCCTTCAAAAATTCGTCACGAATAATTCGATAGAGATCTTCGAGAACGCTTTTTGCAATCGTTGGAGGCATCCGGGCGATATCTGCAGCGTTTGGTCTCTGTTTCCGCGTGAGAACCATTGTCGCCAAAGTGGTCAAATGGAACAGGTAGTCTTCAACTTGACCGATGAGCGCAGGCGATTCGCGAAGGTGAGCCTCGCAGTCTCGTTGAATGCTGATGGCGGATGAGAACATTCCGATCTCATGCGTGGACGCAAACAACTTGTCATAAATCTCGGGTTCGAAGACCCTAGTCAGGTTTCCGCGCGCTACGTGTGGCGCCTGAACCATAGTGGACAGAATCGCTTGGCCCATCTGCTCAATCGAAACAAGCTTGTGAATGGGGATGCCACGATTCTGGTACAGGTTTCGACGTCTCTCATAGTAGAGATCGTATTTCTGCAGATGTTCTTCGATCTGCCGCTGTACCTTGTCGGTTGCACGCAACGCGCTACTAGCCAAGGAGGTTTGACTGTTAGTTGCTCGGATGATCCGATCACGCGTGGAGTCGTCGCGTGCCTGGACTACTTTAACGAGGACCGATCGTGAGTCCGTCGATGTCGTTTTGACGCGCCCGCGCTTGTAGATTTCGTGCGATGTCTGTAGGCCATTAACTATCTGGGGTGAGTCGAGCTCAAGCATCTTGCCCGCTGGTTGGACCCGGTTCGCTACGATCGTCACGCCATTGTTTAGCCACCAGAAGTCGATATCGGTATCTTCGCGCTCCAACGTTTCTCCGATGCTCCTGTTGACGCTCGTGTCGCCTTCGTAGTCTCGGACGTTAGCCTCAAAGAGCGAGGTGTTGAGTTTGCCCGTCTCATCTGTGATGAACTTGTCATACTCGTCAAGTTTCACGACGCCGATGTACCCACCTGCGGTTTCCGTCGAGATCGGTATCTCTGCGAGAGCAAGCTTTTTGGTGATCGGGGGCCTCTCGCGCGCTTGGTCGGCCAATGTCGCAGCATCAAGGAAGGCCACCTCCGTCTGAGCGTACGCGAATGAGCGTTTGAGAGTATCTACTATGAGGTCACCTTTTGCAACGGTGTTTGGATGGGTGTCGTCGGCTCGTAAGGATGCGAAGCACACGAAGATCCGAAGCGCTGGCATGTCCAAACCGCGGTATGTGTCGAGAAAGCGCCGCGAGACTTCCAGAACGCGAGGGTTAAATGCCCGTGACAGGGTTGAATCATCCCGGCTAAAGTCGAGCAGGCGTGGGAGATTTACGACTAGTTTGTCGATGGCCGCCTCTCCGAAACCTTTAGTGTTCTTTACTTGAAGCACCACGAGGTCAATCTCGGCATGGCGACCGAGGCCGGACAGTCCGGTGTCATCGCGTACGCAGAAGCCATTAACAAATACGTAGAGCCCGTCGATCCCACCATCGAGAGTCCCGTCGACTATTCCGGAGAGGAGGTCATCTGTTGATGGCTGAAAAGCTCTGAGGTAGTTGCGTGCCGTGAAGTAGGTCTCGTGATCGGTGTCCGACAGCACCTCCTCAGTCTCGCCTCGCGCCTTTTCGATCATGTCCGCGAGAAGAATCACGTCATTGGCAGTCATGGCGCCCCTGTCGAATATTCGCTTTGATGGGATCTGGAAGTTCCACGGCTGATCGTCGCAGATCAGGCGGAGCGACGGTAGTCCTGTGCAAGAGCCTGCGGGGGTGAAGTCTTGTCGAATGCTGATTGGCGGCAGTGAGCGCGCTGAAGCGAATCGATCGGCCCCGGCCGTAGCCCTTGATAGTGCGCCGTGCGGACTTCGGTCTGAATGACGTCTTCGTGGTGCCGAAGGGTGTCGAGAACTGCCGAAGTCCGACGTCGAGGTGCACACGATCATGGACCAGTCGCAGGGGACCGTGAATCCCGGGGAGGCCGGGGCCACAGCGGACCTCCCCGCTGCGCGAGCTCGGCTGAGACCGGGCAGGACTGCTCGGGCGCGAACATGGTGTTGGATGGCCCAGGTCGGCTTTATCCGTTCCGTCAGGTTTCCCGAGGAGCCGCAGTGAAGAGCACCAACGTCCTCGTCCTCGTCGCGATCGTGCTGGCGCTGGTCGTCTACTTCGGCTTCGACGCGACGACCGACCTGAGCAACGGCGTACGGGGCCGCCTCGCGCTGCTCATGGGACCCGCGGTCGGGTGGGGCGCGTGGTTGCTCTGGCAGCGTCGGGGAAGGGGCAGCAACGCCACGGAAGGCCTGGATGGCGCTTAGGCGCGCCACCCGGTGGGAGAACCTCGTCGCCGACCGCCTCTCCGCGAGCTCGCCTAGCCGTCAGAGCCGCCGGAACGTCGCCCGGATGTCTGCGACGAGCAGCCCCGGCTGCTCGAGGAGCGCGAAGTGGCCGCCGCGGGCCACCTCGGAGAAGTGGACGAGGTTCGTGTAGCGGCGCTCGACCCAGCGGCGTGAGCGGCGGACGTACTCGCCGGGCATGATGCTCAGTCCTGTCGGGAGGGTGAGCGGCTCGTCGATCGTGCCGGGGTTCGACCAGCCCGTCCGTGCGAGCTCCCAGTACATGCGTGCCGCCGACGCTGCCGTGCGCGGGAGCCAGTAGAGCATGATGTCGTCGATGATCTCGTCGAGCGAGAAGATCTTCTCGGCGTCGCCGTGCTCGTCGTGCGACCCGCCGACGTCCTGGAACATGGCGTAGATCCACGACGCCAGCCCGACGGGGGAGTCGGTGAGCGAGTAGCCGATGGTCTGCGGCCTCGTCGACATCTCCTGCGAGTACGCCGAGAGCACCTGCCAGTAGTAGCCGCCCTCCTGGAGCATGAGCTGCTCCTCGGGTGTCGCCGACTGCGCCTCCTCGTCCGTGGGCATGAAGAGCGCCATGTTGAGGTGGATGCCGGCGAGGCCGATGTCCTCGACGCCCTGGAGCGCGGCGAGCTCTGCGGTCACCGAGGCGCCGAGGTCGCCGCCCTGCGCGAACCACCGCTCGTAGCCGAGACGCCCCATGAGCACGGCCCAGGCCTTCGCTGTGCGCCGAGCGTTCCAGCCGGTCTCGGTGGGGCGGCCGGAGAACCCGAATCCGGGCAGGCTCGGGATGATCACGTCGAACGCGTCCTCGGCCGAGCCGCCGTGTGCCTCGGGGTCGGTCAGCGGACCGATGGCGTGGCGGAACTCGAGCACCGATCCCGGCCAGCCGTGCGTGAGCAGCAGCGGGCGGGCGCCCGGCACGGCCGAGCGGACGTGCAGGAAGTGGATGTCGAGCCCGTCGATGCTCGTCGTGTGCTGGCCCCACCCGTTGAGGAGGGCTTCCGTGCGTCGCCAGTCGTAGGTGGTGGCCCAGTGGTCGACGAGGTTCTGGATCTTGTCGAGCGTCGGGCCCTGAGACGTGTCGCCGACCGTCTCGCGGTCGGGCCAGCGGGTGGCGAGCAGGCGCTGACGGAGGTCGTCGAGCTCGGCCTGCGGGACGTCGAGGACGAAGGGGGTGATGGTGGTGGAGCGGGTCATGATCGTCTCCTGATCGTTGGTCACGCGGATCATCTTTGCACAAGACGATCTTGGATGGGTACGATCGCCGCATGGACTCCCCGACCCCCCGCGATCGAGCCGCCGCCGCGGCCCCAGCAGAGCCGACCATCGAGACCGGTCCGTCCGCAGGGATCGACTGGGACGCCGAAGGCATCGAGACGGAGCTCGGATGGTCGCTGCAGGCCATGTACAGCGGCTTCTCCAGGACGGCCCAGGACGCCGTGGCGTCCGTCCCGGGCGGACCGCGCGGATATCAGGTCCTCGTCGCGATCACCACCGAGGAGCCGTCGTCGCAGCTCGCCCTCGCCCACCGGCTCGGCATCGACAAGACGGCGATGACCTACGTCGTCGATGCCCTCGAGGGCGGGGGGCTCGTCGAGCGGCGGCCGCACCCGACGGACCGCCGGGTCCGGCAGGTGCACGCCACCGATGCGGGTCGCTCCCTCCTGGCGACCGCGCGGCTCGCCCTCCGCAGCGTCGAGAGCGTCCTCATGCGCGACCTCACCGACGAGGAGCAGACCCAGCTCCGGCACCTGCTCGCCCGTGTCGCGCTCGGCGCCGGCGACATCGAGGCGTGCGTGCCCGGGTCCGCGGCCTCGCCCGACAGCCCAGGCATCCCGTCAGCGAGCAACACGCCTGTCGCTGCTCCCGAACGCTCCCGTCGTACCTCCCGCGACACCATCAGAGAGTGAGACACCGCCCATGACCGCTTCCGTCCTCGTCGCCGGCGCCACCGGCGACCTCGGCCACCGCATCGTCGGTGAGCTCCTCGCCCACGACGCCCGGGTCCGGGTCCTCACACGACCGGGCGGCGGAGCAGCCGCCGCGCTCTACGGCAGCGACGACCGCGTCGACGTCGTCGAGGCGGCCTACTCCGACCGCGGAGCCCTGACGACGGCGGTCGCGGGCGTCGACGTCGTCGTCTCGGCGGTCAGCGGGACACGTCCCGTCATCGTCGACGCGCAGCGCGCGCTCCTCGCCGCGACCGTCGACGCGGGCGTGCCCCGCTTCGTCCCGTCCGACTACTCTGCGGACTACCGCCAGATCGCCCTGGGGAGCAACCGGAACTTCGAGCTGCGGCGCGAGTTCGCCGCCGACGTCGACGCCGCCCCGGTCAGGGCCACCTCGATCCTCAACGGCGCGTTCGCGGACATGCTCACGGGGCAGGCGCCGATGATCCTCTTCGACCGCCACAAGGTCCTCTACTGGTCGTCAGCCGACCAGGTCCTCGACTTCACGACGAAGGACGACACCGCCCGCGTCGCCGCACTCGTCGCCCTCGACGACGACGCGCCTCGGACCGTCGAGATCGCCGGCGACCAGGTCACGGCCCGCGACATCGCCCGCACGCTGACCGAGCTGACCGGCACCCCGTTCACCGTCCAGTGGGCGGGCACCACCGGGGCGCTCTCCGCGGCGAGCACTGTGATGCGACGCCTCTCGACGGGCCCCGACGAGACCTTCCCCGCCTGGCAGGGGATGCAGTACTTCGTCAGCATGTTCAGCGGCCAGGCCCAGCTGCACCACGTCGACAACGACCGCTGGGGCACCCACCGCTGGACGACCGTCCGCGACGTCCTGTCCGACCACATCGCGGGGCGGGACGACGCCTCCGCGGCGTGAGTCCTGACCGCCCCGCCGGTCGGCAGCGGGCGCGAGCGATCCCTGGGCGACGACGGCGCCCGCCGGCCTCGTCGTCACCCAGGGATCGCGTACCTAGTCCTCGATGCGGACGTGGAGCGTCGTCTCTCCGTCCACCTCCGCGATCCGCGCGTCGGTGTGCGGGAACGCGGGTGCGGCGACATCGAAGCCGACGAGCGGTCGGCCGTCGAGGTCACGACCCGAGAAGGTGATCGTCACGTCGGCGCCGTCCGGGCCGGGCATGACGAAGGAGAAGTGGAGGACGATCGTGCCGGAGAACCGGAACGTGGTCTCGAGCCAGCCGACCACCTGCGTGTGGTTGGCCATCGACTGTCCCTCGGTGAGCTCCTGGCTGAGCATCCACCTCGCCCCGTTGAGCGTGATGGCCGTGATGGTCGGGGTGTAGTCCGTGGCGTTCTCGATGGAGAGGATGAGTCCCATGACGGTCACCGCCCTGTCGTGGTCGTGAGGGCGGCGTGGAGCGCTGCTGCCTTGAGGCTGTCGACCTTCTTCTCGACCGCCGCGATGAGGGTGTCGAACACGGCGTTGGCCGTCGCGTACGCCTCGGGCGTGATCTTTCCCTTCCCGAGCTGGTCGAGGAGGTCCAGCGAGCGGTGCCTGAACACGGTGATCTGGTCCGAGTACAGGCGCACGAGCTGCTGCTTGACCTCGGACTGTGCCTGCTGGACCGAGAACTTCACCGAGTAGATGTACAGGTACTCGTAGATGTACTCGTCGTGGAAGAAGCTCTTCGACTGGTAGCTCTCCGAGCTCACGGCGGCGAAGAGCTGCATGCCGTACCCGAGCGGCTTGTTCTGCATGTTCGTCTTGAACGTCAGTGCGTTGGACGTGCCGAAGCTGAGCATGATGCTGCTGAGGACGTTGAAGACCTGGCCGGCGATGTAGAGCTCGAGGTTCGCCATCTCTCCGATCGTCGGTCCCAGCTCTGCCTTGGCGGTGCTCACGCCGTCCTTGTCGACCGTCGCTCCGGTCGGTGGCGTGCCGCCGGTGAACACGGCCTGGGAGATGGCGTCGATGATCCCCTTGAGGTTGTCCATGCTGAAGGACTGTTCCTGCATGAAGTCGTAGTTCAGCCCCGACGTGATGCTCTTCGCGTCGGTGTAGCCGCTGTCCTTGTAGAACGCGGTGATCTCGGCGTCGAGCGTGCCCTGCACGTCTGCGGCCTTCGTCGCGAGCTGCTGCTCGAGCGAGTGGATGTAGTCCCGGAACGCGCTCTCGCTCTTCTCGAGATCCTGGATGCTGGGCGTCTTCCCCATGGTGTGCCCCCTGGCTGCGCCGGTCGGACGGTCCGACCTGGCACCTCCCACTCTCGGCGCGCACTCAGGGACGAACATCCCCAAAAGTGGCGATGTGGACAGTGCCCGCCGCGTCCCACTCGGGCCCGGCCCGGCGGGCGACCGCCACGGCAGCCAGCTGGGACTGCACCTCGAGCTTCACGAGGATCGAGCGGATGTGGCTGCGGATCGTGTGCACCGAGTGGTGAGAACCCGAAGCGATCGCGGCTGCCGGCAGGCCGGCGGCGAGATCCCTGAGCGTCCCCCGCTCGGCGGCGGTGAGCGTCGCCAGCGCCCGGTGCTCCGCGGCGCGCCGCCGCACCGCCTGATGGTCGTTGCGCCGTTGCCCCGCGAGCCCTTGCTCGACGAGGCCGAGCAGCACGAGGAAGGGCGCGGCCCGGTCGAGGACCAGAGCACCGCGCGCCACGAGCGGGACGAGTGCCGGCAGGGTGCGCACGGAGGCGACGACGACGACGCCGGGCCGGCCGAGGACGGCGGGCACGTCGAGGCGCACGGTGCCGACGTCGTCGTCGGTCACGACGACGTACCTGCCGCGGGAGGCGACCTGGTGCGAGGTTGCGACGGTCGTCGCTGCGGACCACCCGCGGTCGACCAGCGCGGTGACGAGGGCGGACGCGAGAGCCGAGCCGAGCGGGGCGACCACCGACACAGCGCGCCGGGCTCCCGTCCACGGGTCAGCGTCCAGGTGGTGGTCCACCTGCAATCAGTACCGGATCGAGGCTGTCCCGTCCGCCGACGCGCGAAGGCGACCCGGACCTGGATCTGACCGTCCCGGGGTAGGTCTCAGCACCTCGTCGGGCTGATCACCCCAGGCGCCGGGAGACGAACTCCCGCACGAGCTCTCGACCCTTGTCCCAGATCCCGAGGCCGGCGGACTCGTTGAGGTGCCCGAACGGGCCGACGTCGACGTGCTCGGCCTGCCAGCGAGCCGCGAGCTGGTCTGTGACGGTCGGAGTGCAGTACGGGTCGTCGCTGCTGGAGATGAGCAGCGCGGGCACCGTCGACGGGGCTTCCGCCAGCTCGGCGAAGCCGACGGCGGCAGCGGGGAACGCCGGCCCGTGGACGTCCGGGGGCGCGACCAGGACGACGCCCCGGCAGTCCAGACCACCTGCTGCGAGGTGCGCCACGGGCAGGCACCCGAGGCTGTGGGCGACGACGAGGACGTCAGGTCCGAGCTGCTCCGCTGCCCGGCTCACCGCCTCCAGCCAGTCCGCCGCCTGCGGTTCGTCCCACGACGCGGGGACGAAGCGCGCACCGGTGAAGCCGGGCTGCTCCTCCCACAGGCTCTGCCAGTGGCTCGGTCCGGAGCCACCGATCCCGGGCACGGTCAGCATCTGCATCTGCTCTCCTCGGGTCGAACCACGATCGCTGCTCATCGTGGCACCTCGCGAGCCGTGTGCTCGGTCTCGTCCGCGCGTGGCTCCGGGCTCTCGGCCGCCGCCTCGGCCTGGAGGATCTCGTGCGAGCGCCGCATGACGTCGATCTGTGCCGGGTTGTACAGGGTGAGGATCGCCTCGCCGAGGACGTCCACCACGAGCTCCTCGCCGTGCGGCGACTGCGTGCCGAGGTCGGAGATCCACGGATACGTGTCGGTGAGCTCTCGCATCGTGGGCGCATAGCGCTCCGCCAGCCGTTGCCGCGTCTCCTCGTCGGCGTCGGGCGACAGGTCGTCGAACTCGGTGTCCACAGGGTCGCGACGGTCGTCGCTCGACATCTCCCGCAGGTCCTCCATGATCCCCGGGGTGAGGACGCGGGAGTAGATGAGCAGGATGGCGCGGTCCGCGTCGCTCAGCAGCGAGGAACCCTCCGCGAAGCCGGGGGGCAGGTCGATCGGCGCCTGGTGCCGCAAGATCATCTGCAGCTCCGCCCGGACGCGCTGCAGCCGGTCGATCGTCCCCGCGAGCTCCGCGTCGATGATGCGCAAGGCGTCCTCCGACTGCGTGCCCCCCTCACCGAGGGTGGCGATCTGCGCCAGCGGCACACCGAGGTCGCTCAGCCGCTTGATCCGCAGCACCCGCACGAGGTGCTCGACCCCGTACTGCTTGTACCCGTTGGAGGTGCGCTCGGGCTCGTCGAGCAGCCCGGTCTCGTGATAGTGCCGGACGGTCTTGACGGTCGTCCCCGCGAGCTCGGCAAGCTGTCGCGTGCTCCACGCCATGATCTGCCTCTCGTCGTGACGGCCCGCAGGTGGGCGAGCCACGCCCAGTCAAGACCATGCCCTCGGGGCGCGGTCAAGAGCTACCGACCTCCGACGTCGCCGTCGGCCCGAGGTGGACGTCCGGTGCACCGCGCCCTTGACCCTGCCCCGAGGGCACAGCCTCCAGTGGACCCATGGACATCCTCAGCAGCTCCACCGACAGCCCCACCGGCAGCTCCATCACTCGCATCACGACCGAGTTCCACGAGCTCGTCTCTCAGGTTCCCGACCTCCTGCAGCCGCTCATCGTCGCTGCCGCCGGAGCGGTGCCCTTCCTCGAGGGCGAGGTCGCCGCGATCGTCGGTGTCGTCGGCGGGCTCCACCCCGTCGTCGCCGGTCTCGCAGCTGCGACAGGCAACTTCCTGTGCGTCGTCCTTGTCGTGCTCCTCGGCGGGCGTGCCCGGGACGCCGTCGCCCGACGATCCGGGCGTGACGCCACCGAGAAGCCCCGGTCCAAGGGACGCGCACGCTTCCACCGGTGGTTCACCCGCTTCGGCGTCCCGGGCGCCAGCATCCTCGGACCGCTCGCGATCCCCACACAGTTCACCGCCGCCACGCTCGCCGCAGCCGGCGTCACCACGAACCGCGTCCTCGTCTGGCAGGCGGTCGCCATCGCCCTGTGGACGACGCTCGCGACCGTGTCGATCACCGCCGCGCTCGCGCTCACGGCCTGAGGACGGAAGACACGATGCGCAACCACAGCACGGTCGACCGAACCCTTGCCACCTCACCGCGCCGTCCGTCCCGTCGAACCGTTGACCCCGATCGAGACTGCCTCGATGATCGACGCTGAAGAAGGGATCACGCGTGGGTACTCATCGATCAGTGAGCTTCTCCGGGGGACGCAACATCGCCATGAAGGTCCCCCCGCACGTCTGGGACGAGACGGTTCGCTTCTACCGCGAGACTCTCGGCCTCCGAGAGACGCCCAACCCGTTCGAGTCGGGCCCGGAGTCCGTCGGGTTCGAGTTCGGGGCCAACACGTTGTGGATCGACAAGGTCCCTGGTGTCAGCCAGGCTGAGCTCTGGTTGCAGGTGACCACCGACGACACGACTGCCGCCGCTGAGCATCTCGCCGCAGAAGGCGTGGCCCGTTGCGACGAGATCGAACCGTTGGGAACGACCTCCGCGTACTGGATCACCAGCCCGGCGTCGATCGTCCACCTCGTGTCCGAGCCCGAGCCCGATCCTGACGGCGGCTGAAGCGGCTCCGGTGCACCTGCACGCTGGGTGCCGGCGCTCACCGCGCGGTCACTCGACCGAGTCGGGGACGTTCTTGTTCGGGCCGGCTTCCGCGGGGCGTGGTTCGTCCTCCGGGTAGGGCCGGATGAGGACGAGGGCGACGTCGTCGTCCACGTGACCGGGTGCGAGGGTCTCGAGGAGGTGGGTGGCGAGATCGTCGACAGGGACGAGATGAGCGTCGTGGAGCGCGGCCCGGAGGGCGGCCAGGCTGTCCTCCGGCGCGGCGCCTCGTCGCTCGATGAGCCCGTCGGTGTAGAAGACGAGGGTGTCGCCGTTGTCGATCGTGACGGTGTGGTCCCTGCGCTCGGCGGTCGGCAGGACACCGAGGAGGAGGTCGTTCTTGCGAGCGAGGACCTCGACGGACCCGTCCGCCCGGACGATGATCGGGTGGGGGTGGCCGGCGTTGGACCAGCGGACGGTGCGGCGCCCGGGGGTGTCCTCCGGGAGCGTCTGCTCGATCCGTGCGAGGACGACCGTCGCGATGGACGCGCTGCCGAGGTTCAGGCCCTCGATGGCCTGGTCGCTGCGCTCGAGGACCTGCGACGGCGGGAGCGCGCTGTCGTAGGCGATGGCGCGGATGAGTCCGCGCAGCTGGCCCATGCTCGCTGCGGCCCGGTAGTCGTGCCCGGCGACGTCCCCGATGACGAGGGTCGTGGCGCCGTCCTTCGTGAGGAACGCGTCGTACCAGTCCCCGCCGATCTCGAGGTCGAGCGCTGCGGGTTGGTAGCGGACGACGACGTGCAGGTGGTCGGGCTCCGGTGGAGGTGTGAGGAGCGACTGCTGCAGCGCGACCGAGGACTCCCGCGCCCGAGCGATCTCGAGCTCGGCGACGCGGGCGCGTGCGTCGCGGTAGTCGAGCTCGATCTGCTGGGCGATCGCGGAGCGCAGCGCCCCTGTGATCGCCTGGGCGGCGAGGTCTGCGAGCGAGCGCAACGAGGCTTCGAACGGTCGGGTAGAGGCAGCCTGGGCGGCCAGGACGCCCTCGGCGTCACCGTGCTGAGTCGCGGTCAGAGGCGTGAGCAGGGTGGAGCCGACCATCCTGGACGTGCGGGTGGACATCACCTGGCGGACGAGGTCGTCGGGCACCTGCTCCGTCAGCTCGGCGTCGCCGGCGAGGAAGAGCGTCGTCCCCACGCGGGGGCGTCCGAAGATCGCACACCTGCCGATGTCGGGACCTCCGCTGAGGACCGCGGCCGCCGTGGTCGCAAGCTCGTCGAGAGGCCCGGGAGTCTGCTGGAGGCGGTCGCGCAACGTGTCGATGAGCGTGAGTCGGCGACGGGTGACCACCTGCTCGGTGGTCTCGGTCGCGATGTCGAGGATGCCCACCACGTCACCCGAGTCGTCCACCAGCGGGCTGTAGGAGAAGGTGAAGAACGTCTCTTCGAGGAAACCTGAGCGGTTCACCAGCAGGGGCGTGTCTTCCATCCACACCGGGAGTCGGGTCGTCATGACCTGCTCGACCAGGGGAACGATCTCGTCCCAGATCTCTTCCCACACCTGGGCGAGCGGGGAGCCCAGCGCGCTCAGCCCCTTCTGCGTGCCCAGCATCTCTCGGTAGGCGTCGTTGTAGATCATCGTCAGGTCCGGTCCCCACGCGATGAGCACCGGGAACCTCGTGCTGAAGCACATGCGCACGATCTGCCGCAGCGACTCTCCCCAGGTCGACATCGCGCCGAGCGGCGTGGTCTCCCACGGGAAGGCCAGCGTCGCGACGCCCATCGTGCTGCTCCTGGCAGTCGGGCTGAACCACTGAGAATCCACGGCGTCAACGTACCGCGTCGGCCACGGGTCGGCTCGTCTGGAGGACTCCAGCCAGCCCCCTCGTTCGAGTTCTCGAACGCCGGGATCGACGGCGAGGTGCGACGATGGAGGCCTAGCTGGAGCGTCTATGACCGCACTGCCCCGAGCCCACCCACCCCACGGCTTCGCCCTCGTCGACACCTGGACGTTGAACCGCTACGACGATCTCGTGCACCTCCGTGCCGGCGTGACCGAGGTGATCACCCTCGCGATGGGGCACGGCGCTCCTCGGACGCACGCCGTCACGCGCGGCCTGGTCGTCGTGAGCAGCGAGCTCGCGACCAACGCGCTCAGGTACGCCGGAGCGCCGGCCACCGTGACCCTCTCGTCGAGTGCGACGAGCTACCTCCTCGACGTCGCAGACCCTGATCCGGCCACGGTCCCCGCGCTGGCCCACGGCCGTGCGCCAGGAGACGGAGGACTGGGGCTGCGTCTCGCGGAACGCCTGGCCTCGAGCATCGGCTGGTTCACGACGGACCGCACCAAGCACGTCTGGGCGACCTTCTCGAGGGACGTCTGAGCAGGGCAGGACGATCCAGGGTGTGGTGTGCTCCCGACGTCGGACGGGTGCTGCTGCGAGCCTAGATGCCGCTGACGCCGAGCAGGTGCCCGATCGCGAAGGAGACCGCCATCGCGATCGCCCCTCCGACGACGATCCGCAGCACCGCGCGGCTGCGCCTGGCTCCGCCGAGAGCGGCGCTGCCGCTCCCTGTGAGCGCGAGCGCGAGGAGGACGGCGACGAAGGTCACCGGGATCCGGCTCTCGGCCGGAGCGAGCCAGACGGCGAGCAGAGGCAGGAGGGCGCCGAGCGTGAAGGCGATGCCGGACGAGATCGCCGCGTGCCAGGGGTTGGTGAGGTCGTCGGGGTCGAGGCCGAGCTGGGCGTCGATGTGCGCGGCGTACACGTCGTGCTCGGTGAGCTCCTCGGCGACGGTGCGCGCGGTCGCCTCGGAGATCCCCTTGCGACGATAGATCTCCGCAAGCTGGTCCAGCTCGGCGGCCGGGTCCTCGTCGAGCCTGCGCCGCTCGCGCGCGATGAGCGACCTTTCTGCGTCGCGCTGGCTGCTCACGGAGACGTACTCGCCGAGGGCCATCGAGGCGGCGCCCGCGACGAGCCCCGCGATGCCGGCGGTGAGGATGGGCCCGATCCGGGAGGTCGCGCCTGCGACACCGACGATGAGACCCGCGGTCGAGATGATGCCGTCGTTCGCCCCGAGCACCCCGGCGCGCAGCCAGTTCAGCCGTGCGGCATGGCTCGCGCCGCCCTCGCCGGACGTCGGCCGGAGACGGGCGAGCCGGTTCTGTTCGGGTCGGGACTGAAGAGCTGTCATATCACGAACAATAGGCCGATGGATTGTGTCCCACCAGCAAGGAAAGGAATTCCTTCGATTGGAGAGGCAATCCTCAGAGAGGATATCTTCACCTTTCTCCGGGGCATTCTTCTCTGCTTATGTCCGCCGGTTCTCGGGAGATCGCTGCAGGGTGGCGGGAGTCTTCTCGTCGGTGCCGTCGGCCAGGGAGAAGTGTGCGGAGAGATGCCCACTGGTCAGCGCGTGCTGTATGGTCAGCGTGTGCTGACCATTGCTTCGCGCCTCGATGTCATGAACCGGCTCGGACGAGCCATGGCCGACGCCACCCGCTCGCGCATCCTGCTCTCGCTCCTCGACAGCCCCGGATACCCGGGGGAGCTCGCCTCCGAGCTGGGGCTCACGCGCTCGAACGTGTCCAACCACCTGGCGTGCCTGCGCGGGTGCGGGATCGTCGTCGCCGTCCCGGAAGGGCGCTCGACCCGCTACGAGATCGCCGACGCCCACCTCGCCCGGGCGCTGACCGCGATGCTCGACGTGGTCGTCGCGATCGACGACGACCGAGCCTGCACCGACGAGACCTGCCCCGTCCCGGGCTGCTGCGAGGGCCGGGCATGACCGGCATGGCTGCGACCGGGCTGGTCGGAGGAGCGCGCCGTGCGATCCTCCAGCGCCGCATCCGATGGATCGTCGCAGCCACGATCACCTACAACGTCATCGAGGCGGTCGTCGCCCTGGTCGCCGGCACCATCGCCTCGTCCACGGCGCTCATCGGCTTCGGGCTCGACTCCATCATCGAGGTGCTCTCTGCCGCCGCCGTCGCCTGGCAGTTCTCCGCACCCGACCCCGAGCAGCGCGAGCGTGTGACCCTGCGCATCATCGCCGTGTCGTTCTTCGCCCTCGCCGTGTACGTATCCGTCGACGCGGTCCTCGCGCTGCTCGGCGTCCACGATCCCGAGCACTCCACCGTAGGGATCATGCTCGCAGCCGTCAGCGTCGTGATCATGCCGTTCCTGAGCCTCGCCGAACGCCGGACCGGGCGAGAGCTCGGCTCTGCCTCGGCGGTGGCGGACTCCAAGCAGACCCTCGTCTGCAGCTACCTCTCGGCGGCGGTCCTGCTCGGGCTCCTCCTCAACTCGCTGTTCGGCTGGACGTGGGCTGACCCGGTCGCCGGGCTCGTCATCGTCGTCTTCGCCGTGCGCGAAGGCCTCGAGGCCTGGCGCGGAGATGCGTGCAAGACACCGGTCTCAGCACTGACCGGGGAGCGCGACGTCACGGGGTGCGACTGCTGCTGACCGAGACGTGCTGGCCGTGCGCGATCGAGCAGCGCCCGCGACGAGGCGGTCGGCCGCGGGCGGGAGTCTCAGGAGACCGTGTCCAGGGCAGCGGACGCTCTCTCGTCGATGCGCTCTGCGACAGCGCTGACGTCGATACCGTCGGCCGGGCAGGCGTGGAGTGCGTCACGCAGACGCATCGCGACCGAGGCGACCGTCTCGCGCACCATCGCGTCGGCCAGGCCCCACGCGGTCGCCTCTGAACGGAGGTGGGTCGCGGTCAGGTACGGGAGCCTGCCTAGTCCGTCGAGGTTGTGCCCAAAGCTCTGGAGGGCCCGGTTGGGCAGTCGCGTGCAGATGATTCAGATACGATTCGCGGCCGCCCGGGTTCCCGTCCCGCCCCTCGGGCCGAGTCCCGCTCGGACGTCCTTGACGAGCCGTGGGGTGCGCCGTCGGGCGACCTGCGAGGCCCACCCGCGCAGCGGATAGCTGAGTCGCACCACGAAGTAGTTGACGTGCTCCAGCATGCCGAAGAGCCACACGCCGACCACCAGCGCCATCGGTGCCGGGTCGCCAGGGAGCCAGAGGAGAACCCCGACGAGACCGACCGCCAGCAGCGCTCGGTTGGTGAACCGGAAGACGGTGTAGACCTGCGCGAGCGGGCGGGGCATCGTCGAGGCGAGCACCCATCGTCGGGCGAGCAGCCAGTACGCGCCTGCCTGCAGGAGGACGACCAGGAGCGGGACGAGCGCCGACCAGAGGGCCGCGACGTCGCCGGGCGAGCTCATGTGCGGGGCCACCGCCCACCAGGCGGTCCCGGTGAACACCGCCGCCGCAGCGAGCTCTCCTGTCCCGAGCCGCAGGTAGAGCGCGCGGGCATCGGCTCGCCTGGGGTGCAGCATCTCCCGACAGTACTGGGGCACCCGACCCCACAGCACACGCACGCGGGTTGGACGGTCGTCACGACCTGGCCGTTCTGTTCACGACGTGCCGCGTCACGCGGCCGTACCGTCGGGGCATGACACTGAGACTCGCCTTCATCGGCATCGTCACCCGCGACATGGCAGCCTCGCTGGCCTTCTACCGAGCCCTGGGGGTGCAGATCGACGACGGCCAGGACGACGCGCCGCACGTGGACGCTCGGCTCGACGACGGAACGGCCCTGGCGTGGGACACCGTCGAGACGATCCGCGGGTTCGACCCCGGCTACGTCTCGCCGACCGGCGGGCACCACATCGCGCTCGCCTTCGACAAGGGCACGCCCGCGCAGGTAGATGAGGCGTTCGCCGGGCTGACCGCGGCCGGATACGCCGCGCACGTCGAACCGTGGGACGCGCGCTGGGGTCAGCGCTACGCGACGCTGCTCGACCCGGACGGCAACTCCGTCGACCTCTTCGCGGCGCTCGCCGCGAACTGACCCGGGCTCGCGCCGACCATCCGCCGGAACTCCCTCGAGAGGTGCGGCTGGTCGGCGTATCCCGCCCCGGCCGCAGCGTCGACGAGTGCGGCGCCATCCTGCAGGAGTGCCTGCGCGCGCCGCGACCGCTCGATGCGCACGAGCGTCGCGTACCCGTAGCCGAAGGCGGCCAGCATCTGCCGACGGAAGGTCCGTTCTGACACGCCGAGCGCGCCGGCCACCTGTCGCGCCGGCGTTCCCACCGTCGCGTGACGACGAGCCAGCACCGTCCACCGGTCCTCCGCGCGCGCTTCGCCCGCGACCGCACCGACGGCACCTTGCGTCCCTGTCCGAGCGCCGAGCAGCGCCGCCCGCAGGGGCCTGACCGCGTCGCGTCGCAGGACGTCGCGCAGCGGCAGCAGCGCGTCGCTGATCTCCGAGAGGTCGAGCCGGAGAACCCCGCTCGCCCGGCCCGGCGGGAGACGGAGGCCGAGAGAGCCGTCGTCCCCGTCCGCGAGTGTCGCGATCCACCGGGTCGACGGCCCGGCGACGAGGACCTCGTCGTCGCGGAGGATGAGGTCGACGCAGCCGTCAGCCGGCACGACTGCGCCGCCGCTGCCGTGCGACGTCCAGATCGCTGCTCCGTGCTCCAGGAGCGTCTCGGCGTACACCCGACCAGTATCCGCGTTCGCTTCGGGGGCGCACGGTGCTTGGCACGAGCCGCCCGGTGCGAGACGATCGGAGCCTGCGGAAGGAGGGTGGCATCATGCTGCTCGTCTCGATGAGCGTGTCGGTCGACGGATTCATCACGGACCGCTCCGGCGGCATCGGGTGGGGTGCCCCGAGCGAGGAGCAGTTCCGCTTCGCCACCGCGCAGGTGGGTGAGCTCGGGGCCTATCTCTGCGGTCGCCGGCTCTACGAGACCATGCTCGTCTGGGAGACCGACCCGTTGATGCGTCACGACGAGCCGCGGACCGCGTTCGCCGACATCTGGTGCGCACTGCCGAAGGTCGTCTTCAGCCGCACGCTCGACTCGGTCGAGGGCAACGCACGCCTCGCCACCGGGTCGGTGGCTGAAGAGGTCGCGGCAGCGCTCGGATCGACGGACAAGGACGTCTCGATCGGCGGCGCCAACCTGGCCGCACAGGCGATCCAGCTCGGGCTGGTCGACGAGATGCGCATGTTCCGCAACCCGATCGTCCTTGGCGGCGGGACGCCCTATCTCCCGCCGGTCACCGAACCTGTCCACCTCGACCTCCTCGAGACGAGGACGTTCGGCTCCCGCGTGGTCTACGAGCGCTACGGCCGGGCTCGCGCGGCGACGGGCTGACCGTCGCCAGAGTCGCGTGAGGCGAGGATGGTGCGGTGACGACGACGATGACCATCGGTGACTTCTCTCGTGCGACGCGGTTGAGCGCGAAGGCCCTGCGCTTCTACCACCAGGTCGGTCTGCTCGAGCCCGTGCGGGTCGACGCCTCGAGCGGGTACCGCCTCTACGCACCCGAGCAGATCGCCGACGCGCAGGTCATCCGCACCCTGCGGTCGCTGGACGTGCCCGTCGACCACGTCCGCGAGATCCTCGCCGCCCCCGGCGTCGCCGAGCGCAACGCGGTGATCGCCGCCCACCTCGACCGCATGGAGGCGCGGCTCGAGGAGACCCGGGCGGCCGTCAGCTCGCTGAGGGGTCTCCTGGAGACGCCGGCCGAGACGCCCGTGGTCCGCTACCGCAGCGTCCCACCCACGCCGGTGGTGCTCGTCCGCGAGACCATCGACCTCTCGGAGCTCGGCGACTGGTACACCGCGGCGACGAGAGAGCTGTCCGAGGTTGTCGAACGGGCGGGAATCGAGGCGGCCGGTCCGCGCGGTGGTCTCTGGGAGACCGCGCTGTTCCTCGACGAGAGGGGCGACGCTGCGCTGTACGTCCCTGTCCACGACCTCGGGGAGGCGGTGGCGCTCACGGGTCGCGCGCGGGCCGAGACACTGCAGGCGGTCGACCTGGCGGTGGCGACGCACCGCGGCAGGGACGCGACCGTCCCGCAGGTGTACGGGGCTCTCGGTGCTCACGTGGCACGTCACGAACTAGGTATCGAGGGGCCCGTCCGGGAGACGTACCTGCAGTACGAGGCGGCCGGGAGCGAGGCCGTCACCGAGATCGGCTGGCCGATCTTCCGCACCGTCCGCTGAGCCGCCCGTGCCGGCGCTTGACCTTCCCCCGACGGGAAGGTCGATCGTCGGCAGCACGGACGCACGGACGCAACGCACGCCGTGGACGGCACGCACAGGAGGCGCAGAATCATGACCGGACCAGACCTGACAGCGTCGGACCGCTACTTCCACCTCAAGGAGGCCGAGGAGGCGACAGCCGCCCTCGCGGTGTTCGCGGCGGACGCCACCGTCGTGGACGACGGCCGCACCTACCTCGGGCACGACGAGATCCGGGAATGGCTCACCGGTGCGGCGAGCGAGTTCACCACCACCTCGACCCGCCTGTCGGTCGAGCAGGACGGCGACGCCCTCGACGTGCTCGTCCGTGTGGAGGGGAACTTCCCCGGCGGTCGCGTGGACCTCCATCACCGGTTCACGACCGACGCGGCCGGCCGCGTCGCGAACCTGACGATCGCTCCCTAGGCCCGGCAGCGCCACGAATGTCAGATCAGGTTGACACTCCATCGGTGTCAGCCTAGGCTGACATCATGAATATCGAGTCGATGGAGGTCGAGGCTGTCGCGGTCGAGCCCGCCGAGGGTCTCCGAACGGTCGTGGCGCTGCGTCGGCTGGCTGCTCGTCTGGAAGACCTGCACGTGGCGCGCGCCCGCGCGGCAGGAATGTCGTGGGCAGAGATCGCCGCCTCCCTGGAAGTGACCCGCCAGACGGTCCACAAGAAGCACGGCCGCACCCGCGGCCCCCGACGATGGGACTCAGATGCTGATCTATGACGACTCGTTCACCGATGCCATGACCGCCACGGAGCGCGAGGCGACAGCTCTCGGCGCGCACCTCTACGGCTCGGAGCACGTCCTCCTCGGCTTGCTGGCACAGGGAGGTCCGCTGACCGGCGACGTCACCTCGGTGGCCACCACCGTGAGCTACGAGGCTGTGCGCGACGCCGTCGTGAACGCCGACGACGATGCGCCTCTCCTCCGGAACCTGGGTCTCTCGACCGTCGCGACCCAGGTCGCTGAGACGCCGCCCGCACGCCGCACGCCGCGCAAGCGACACGCGTCCGAGCTGCAGTCCGCACTGAACACTGCATCGGCCAAGTGGGGTCAGCTCCGCAAGGGCGGACAGCTGCCGAGAGAGACCAGGCTGAGCAGCACGGTCCTCTGGCTCGCCGTCCTGGAACCCGCGGCGCGGGCGTCACGCATCCTGCAGACGCTCGATGCCGATCTCGACGAGGTCCGCGCGGCGGTGCTCGCCTCCGCGGCCGCCCCAGGGCCTGCACCGTCGTGGCCGACCGAGGTGCGCACCGGCCCTGTCACGCGACTGGTGCACCTGCTCTTCAACCGCAGGAGTACGAGCGCCTGACGGTTCAGGCCAACGTGCCGGGCCGCTGTCGGTCTACTCGGCGGCCCGGATGAGGACCTTGCCCGTGGTGCCGTTCTCGACCGCGTCGTGGGCGGCAGCGGTCTCCTCGAGCGGGAACCACGTGATCGGGAGCCCGGCGGCCTCGCCGACAGGCAGCGCGCCGTCGTGCAGCGCGGCCGTGATGTCCTCCGCGGCGGCGTGGAGCGCCTCGGGGCCCACCGTGTAGAGGAGCAGGCCCTGCCACCGGGCGTTCTTGATGAAGCTCTGGACGATCGGGACGGTGAAGTCCTCACCGTTGTTGTTCGCGTAGTACGCGATGCTGCCGTGGTTGGCGATGACCTCCACGTCGAGTGCCGCGTTCTGGCCGGGAGACACCTCGACGACGTGGTGGACGCCGTCGGGCGCGATCTCGCGGATGCGGTCGGCGAGCGCGTCGTCGGGGTACTGCACCACGTGGTGCGCCCCGGCGGCGCGGGCCAGCTCGGCCTTCGCGTCGCTGCTCACCGTCGCGACGACGGTCGCGCCCGCCCACGCGGCGAGCTGGATCGCGGCGTGGCCGACGGCACCGGCTCCGCCCTGGACGAGGACCACGCGTCCGGCGAGAGCGCCCGGGGCGAGCCGGGAGGGCCCGTGCTCGTGGACGGTCAGAGCGCGGTGCGCCGTCATCGCCGGGACGCCGAGGCTGGCGGCGACGTCGAGGTCGACGCCGTCGGGCAGCCGCACGGCACGGTCCGCGGGGAGGACCGTGAACTCTTGGGCGGTGCCGGTCGGGCGACCGTGCGCTGCGAGGTAGAGCCACACGCGGTCGCCCACCTCGAGGCTGTCGACGCCCTCGCCGACAGCGTCGACGACACCTGCGCCGTCCTGGTTCGGGACGACCTCGGGGAAGGCGACGTCACCGCCGGCGCGCGCCTTCCAGTCGGTCGGGTTCACGCCGGAGACGACGACGCGGACCCGCACCTCACCAGGCCGCGGGTCGGCGGCTGCTCGGTCCACGAGGGAGAGGACGGACGAGGCGCCAGGGCTGGAGTACACGATTGCTCTCATGTGGGCGACAAGAACCCGGGACGGCGGCCTATTCCCTCGGCAGCGACCCGAGGAAGTCCCGGATGAGGTCGGCGACCTGGTCGACTGCGCTCTCGAGGAGGAAGTGCCCGCCGGGCAGGAGGTGAATCTGTGCGGCGGGCAGGTCCCGGACGAACGCGCGGGCCCCGTCGGGTCCGAAGATCTCGTCGCTGTCGCCCCAGACGGCGAGGAGGGGGACCTGGCTGGTCCGGAAGTACTCGTGCAGCTGCGGGTACATGGCGACGTTCGTGGCGTAGTCGCGGAAGAGCGCCAGCTGCACGAGGTCGTTGCCGGGCCGGGAGACGAGGGCGTGGTCGTGGAGCCAGGTCTCCGGGTCGACGAGCGTCGGGTCGGCGACGCCCGTGAGGTACTGCCAGCGGATCGCGTCGACGCTCAGCGCACCGCGGACGGCGGTTTCCGTCGTCTCGTCCTGCGTGCGCTGGTAGGCGAGCACGGGCTCCCAGAAGGAGTCGACGAAGCCTTCCTCGTAGGCGTTGCCGTTCTGGGTGATGATCGCGGTGATCGCGTCCGGTCGGCGGAGGGCGAGTCGCCAGCCGACGGGGGCTCCGTAGTCCTGGACGTAGATCGCGTAGCTGTCGATGCCGAGGTCGGCGAGGAGCGCCTCGGTGACGTCGGCCAGGGCGTCGAAGGTGTAGTCGAGCTCGTCCACGCTCGGCGCTGCGGAGAGCCCGAAGCCGAGGTGGTCGGGTGCGACGACGTGGAACCGGTCGGCGAGCAGCGGGATGAGGTGGCGGAACATGAACGAGCTGGTGGGGTATCCGTGCAGCAGCACGAGGGTGGGAGCGGCTGGGTCGCCCGCCTCCCGGTAGAAGATCTCGTGCCCGTCGACGGTGCGCAGGCGGTGGTGGATCTCGGTCATGATCTAACTCCTTAATTGCCGTTGTGTGGTTAGGTCGACCATAGGGTCGCAGGACTAACCTGTCAATGCAGCGCTATGGGGTTAGTATTGGGGGATGAGGTCCGTTCCCGACGACGACGCACTGCTCCTCGCGCTGCTCAACACCACCCCCGCCGACGGCGGCGTGGTGACCGACGAGCTGCGCGACGACGACCTCGCTGCCGCCTGGACCACGCAGCACGGCGGCGCCGGGACGCCCGGAGAGGTGACGACCGTCCGCCGGGTCCGCGAGGTCCTCCAGACGGTGGTGCGGGGAGAGGGTGACCCCCGCACGCTCGCTCCGTTCGTCGGTGGCGCCACGAAGGTTCCCTCGATGGACTCCGGTGTGCTCGTCTGGCTGCTCCACGCACCGGAGGACGACCTCCTCGCCGCCCGCGCGGTGATCGCGTGGAGCGAGCTCGAGCGGACTCGACCGGGACGGCTCCGATCCTGCGGCAACCCCGAGTGCCGCCTCTTCCTCATCGACCGCAGCCACGGCAACCGCGCACAGTGGTGCTCCATGGCGGTGTGCGGCAACCGCATGAAGGCGCGCCGCCACTACCACCGCACGCGCGAGGCCTCGGACGACGTCGCCGCCGACCCTGGCTGATGGACGGCTAGCTAGACGCCGTGCGCGGTACCGGCCGTCAGCTGCGCGTACATGTACATGTCGCGCGGCGTGCCGTCGATCCGCTCCCACGCGCGGAGCAGCCCCTCGCGCGCGTAGCCGGCCTGCTCGGCCGCACGCCATGAGCCGGTGTTCCACGGCTCGACGTAGAGCTCCAGCCGGTCGACGTCCACGTGGGTCAGCGCCCACGAGGTGAGCACGCCGAGCGCCTCCGCAGCGTAGCCCTGACGCCGTCGCGAGGCCGTGATCCAGTAGCCGATGCTGGCACGAGCGCCGGCGCCCGGAGCGATGAAGAGCCCGATGAGACCCACCGTGAGGTCCTCCGCGTCGGCGACCGCGAAGACGTAGCCCGCGCGCGTCCGGAGGCGGTCGTGCTGGCGAGCGACGAATGCCAGGGCTTCCGCCTCGCCAGGCGTTGACGGCACGGAGGTCATGAGCGGGATCAGCGGGTCGTGAGACGCCTCCTGGACAGCCGGGACGTCCGAGTTCCGCCACGCGCGCAGGCACACCCGAGGGCCGCGCAGCGTCGGCAGCTCGAGGGGACGGACGTCAGGCATCCGCCCAGTCTAGGAGCGGCTCGCGACGCGATCCCGTTGCGCGGAGGCTCCGCTCGGCAGGCACCTTCGTGCGTCCGCGGTCTCAGCGCCCCGGCGGAGCCAACCAGGCGAGGGCAGCGGTGGTCAGGGTGGCCACGCCGTTCGTGAGGGTCGGCTCGATCGTCGGCGCGAACAGCGGGGAGTGGTTGGAGGGCAGGTCCCGGACGGTGCTGAGCACCTCGGCTGTGCTCTGAGCTGCCGCGAAGTGGGAGGGGTCGGCGCCGCCGAGCAGCCAGTAGACGCACTCTGCCCCTGCGGCGCTGGCCAGGAGGCCGACGTCTTCGCTTCCGGTCACCAGCCCGGGGTCGACCAGGGTGTCCGTGCCGAAGGCCGTGGTGAAGGCCTGGCGGACGCGGTCGGTCGACGCCGATGAGTTGACCACTGCGGGGAAGCTCTCGACGAGCACGACGTCAGGCTCTCTGATCGCCCCGCCGGCCGCGGCCTCGCCCGCCGCGACCCGGTGGATGGCAGCCAGGACACGGTCGCGCACCCCGGCCTCGAACGTGCGCACGCTGAGCGAGAGCTCGGCGGAGTCCGGGATGATATTCTCCTTGAAGCCCGCGTGGAACGCGCCGACGGTGAGCACCGCGACGTCGGTGCCGGCCACCTCGCGCGACACGATCGTCTGCAGCCGCGTCACGATCGAGGCGCCGATGACGATGGGGTCGATGGTGACCTCGGGTCGGGAGCCGTGCCCGCCTCGTCCGTGCACCGTGATGCGGAGGGCGTCGGAGGCCGCGAAAGCCGGTCCGGACCGCAGCCCGATCGTGCCGGCGGGAAGGGGGCTGACGTGCTGTCCCAGGACGACGTCCGGCCGCGGGAAGCGGTCGAACACGCCGTCCTCGATCATGGCCCTGGCGCCGGTGCCGAGCTCCTCGGCCGGTTGGAAGACCACCACGAGTGTGCCCGACCAGGCGTCCCGGTCGAGGGCGAGGGACCGACTCGCTCCGATGAGGCAGGTGACGTGCATGTCGTGACCGCACGCATGCATCACCGGCACGTCGCGGCCGTGCGGGTCCGTGGCGCGTGCCGTGCTCGCGTACGCGAGACCGGTCTGCTCCTCGACCGGGAGCGCATCCATGTCGGCACGCAGGAGCACCGTGGGGCCGGGTCCGTTCCGCAGCACGCCGACCACACCGGTGACACCGACGCCGGTCGTCGTGTCGAAGCCGCAGCGGTCGAGCTCCGCGGCCACCAGCGCAGCGGTTGCGGTCTCGTCGAAGGACAGCTCCGGGTTCTCGTGGAGGTGCTGGTAGATCGCGGCCAGACCCGCCGGCTCACCCATGACGTCTCGGCGATGCTGATCCTCGAGCCACGGGCCCGCCCCTCTTTCGCACGACGACCGCTTGAGTAAGGGTCAAGCGGCTGGCGCTCTCGATCATCTCCTACAGCGTGGTCCCCTGTGAAGGCCTCGGAGGCGGTGGGTCAGCGTGGCGGCGCCCCGGAGCGTCACCACGCCGTCGGCAGGAGGACGAGCGCGCCGAACCGTCCGACCCGTCCGAGGAGGACGACGACGGAGAACGTCCCGACGCGCATCGTCGACAGGCCGGCGTACCCGGCGACGAGGAGCAGCGGCGGCATGCCCACGGCACCGCTCGCGAGGACGACAGCCGGACCAGGACGCCCGCCGAGCAGCCGCAGCGCGTGCGTGTTGACGTCGGCGAGCCACCGTCGGGCCCGCACCTCGCGCGGACCTGGTGTCCGTCGCGGCCTCGTCCGTGACGACCAGCGTGGCGACCGGCGCGACGCGCGGTCGTCGCTGCGCCAGCGCTCCCCGGCGCGGCGCGAGGCGAGGAAGACGGCGACCTTGCCCACGGTCTGCCCGACGGCCGCCGCGGCTGCGGCACCGAGGGCGAGGGGCAGCGACGCGGTCAGGGCTGCGGAGACGACGTACGCCTCGACGGCGAGCACCGGCACGACCGTCGAGACGAGACCCACCGCGAGCCCGCTGAGCAGGACTAGGGCGACGAGGAGCGGGCCGGTGGCCGCGACGTCAGGCACGACGAGAGGTGTCGGGGCGTGCGCCGCCGGCCTCGGCGTCTGAGCCGTCGGCCCCGTCGACGAGCCCGCTCTCGTATGCGGCGATGACGAGCTGCACGCGGTCGCGGCAGCCGAGCTTGCGGAGGATCTCCGAGACGTGGGACTTCACGGTTGCCTCGCTGATGAAGAGCTCGACGGCGATCTCGACGTTGGACAGCCCTCGTGCGACGGTGAGCAGCACCTCGCGCTCGCGTCGCGTGAGGTCGTCGAGCCCCGGCACGGGGGTTGCTCGGCGGGTGGGCACGGCAAAGTCGGCGACGAGCCGACGGGTCACGTTGGCACCGAGGAGCATCGACCCGTCGCCGACGAGGCGCACACCCTCGACGAGCCGGGTCGCGGTGACGTCCTTGAGGAGGAACCCGCTGGCCCCGGCGCGCAGCGCGTCGTAGACGTACTCGTCGAGGTCGAAGGTCGTGAGGACGAGCACGCGCGTGCCGGGGTGCTCGGCGGTGATGCGCTGGGTCGCGACGATGCCGTCCATGACGGGCATCCGCACGTCGACCACCGCGACGTCAGGCTGTTGCGCCGCGACGAGGTCGAGCAGCTCTGCGCCGTCGCCCGCCTCGCCGACGACCTCGAGGTCCGGAGCGGAGCCGAGGATGGCCGCGAAGCCGCGGCGGACGACGGCCTGGTCGTCGGCGACGACGACGGTCGTCCTGGCTCCTGCTGTCCCGAGCGTCGTCGTCCCGCCTGCGCCGGTCACGCGTCGACCTTCGCGCGCTGGTCCGCAGTGACGTCCACCGGTAGGGAGACCGTGAGCAGGAACCGGTGGTTCGCGAGCTCTGCGGTCATGGTGCCCCCGAGGGACTCGACGCGTTCGCGCATCCCGACGATCCCGCGCCCCGGCTCCGCAGCACCTGCACCCCGTGCGGGGTTCGTCATGGTGAAGCCGATGGTGGCCTCCGCTCGCGTGAGGTCGAGCGTCACGACGGAGCGTGGTGCGTGGCGTCGCGCGTTCGTCAGCCCTTCCTGGACCGCGCGGTACAGGACGTACCCCTGCGCGGACGGCACGGCGCCCCACTCGCCGTCGACCTCGACGCGCTGACCGGCGGTCCGGGCACTGCGCACGAGCTCCTCGACGTCGGCCGCCTGTGGCTGGGGTGCCCTGTTCTGCTGCCCGTCGACGCTCCCGTCGGCGCGCTGCAGGACGACGAGGACCTGGCGGAGCTCGCCGAGCGCCTGCCGGGCGTCGTCGGCGATGTCCGCGAGCACCGCTCGGGCGTCCTCCCCGAGGTCGGGGTACTGGTAGGGCGCGCTCTCCGCGCGCACGGCGACGAGAGAGACATGGTGCGCGACGACGTCGTGCAGGTCCCGCGCCACCTGTGCACGCTCGCCGGCGACGAGCTCGACGTGGAGGGCGTGGGTCTCCTGCGCGGCAGCGGCGACCTGGCGTTGCCGGGCACGCTCCAGTGCGCTGACGCTCGCACTGATCGCGACGACCGCGGTGATGGCTACGACGTAGACGACGAAAGACGCGAACCGCGAGGCCGGGAACGTTCCCGCTGTGACGAACCCGATCGGCAGGACGGCGGGAGTCTCGGTGCCGCAGTAGAAGACAGTGATCGCCAGCGCCGCAGCGTACGGCGCGACGGCGCGACGCCACGACACGGTCGCAGCCACCACGGCGACGGTGATCGTGCCGAGGAACCACCCCCAGACGAAGGCGTGCCACCACGGCACGATGAGGAACGGGAGGAGCGTGAGCCCTGTCGCTAGGAGGGTGGATCGCTTGGCGAGGAGCACACCTGCGACGACGGACGATCCCGCGACGAACCAGAACACCATGATGGCACCGTGGTCAGGAGTGTCATACAGAGCGCCGTTCGCTTCCATGTAGATCGGGTTCGGGTAGGCGGGCGTCACCAGAAGGAAGCCCGCGACGACGAGCGCGAGCACCACGGTGACCGCCTCGCGACGACACCACGACACGATGGAACGGACCGTTCCGGGGGAAGAGGGGGAGGTCTCGGGTGCGGTGGTCATGAGCCCATCGTGCCGGTCCGGGCAGCGGGCCACCTCGGTCCTACGACGGATCTTCGTCCCCACCCGAGGTCGCACGAGGATCCCGTCGAGGTGCCGCGCTGTGCTCTGATCGAATGGGCGTGCAACCGTTCGTCGTCCTGGACCCGTCTGAGGGGCATGGACAGATGGAGGACCACATGACATCGGACGACGAGTTCCGGGCCTGGACGGCCGAGAACCGTCAGCTGCTCGTGCGCACCGCGACTCTCCTCACGGCGGGGGACCAGCACACTGCTGAGGACGTGGTGCAGACGACGCTGACGAAGATGTACCTCGCGTGGCCACGGCTGCGCGGGGTGCAGAACCGCAGGGCCTACGCCCGGCGCGTGCTGGTGAACGCGTTCACGGACGAGATGCGGTCGACGCGTCGCAAGCGTGAGGACCTGCGCTCGCAGATGCCGGACACCGCGACGGGGAGCGGGGCGGTGTCCGACGACACCCGCCTGCTGTACTCGGCGCTCGGCGAGCTGCCGGAGCGGATGCGGGCGACCGTCGTGCTGCGGTACTTCCACGACCTGAGCGTCGCGGAGACCGCACGGTCCCTGCGCTGCACGCAGGGCACGGTCAAGAGCCAGACCTCGCGAGCGCTCGACAAGCTCAAGCTCCGTCTCGGTCCCGTGCTGCGGACGGGCGGAGCACCCGAGACCTCACCGGTGCCGCAGGTCCCGGACGGGCCCGCCCGCACCACCGCCCTTCTCACCGTTGCCTCCACCCCTACCCACGCCGGGAGCCTGTCATGAGCGACCTCACCACCCTGATGAACCGTGCCGCCGCCGACCTCGACAGCGCGCCGACCCCCTCCACCCTCGACGACGACGTCCACCGCGGACAGCACGCACGCCGTCGTCGCCGCGGCCTCGTCGGCACCGGACTGACCGGCGCGTTCGCGGCGACCGTCGCTGTCGGTCTCTCGCTCGGGCCGACGGCCGGTCCGGCCGCTGCGGTGGACCTCGTGACCTACACCGAGCAGCAGCCCGCCGGCTTCACGATCGCAGAGGTCCCGGAGGGGTGGCACGTCCTGTCGTCCGACCAGGGCAACCTCATCCTGGCTGACGGCGACGACTCCGGCGCTGACGCGAACTCGTTCGAGGGCCGGATCGTCGCGAGCCTCGTGGGCGCCGAGTCGTTGCCGACGTCCCTCGAGGCGGAGACCTTCACGGTCGACGGCGCCGAGACGTTCGTGTACGACATGCTCGGCGCCGACCACCAGCCGTCCGGGACCCTCGGCGTCTTCGTGGCCGAGTCGGACGGCAGCTACCTGTCCGTCCAGCTGCCGTCCGAGCTGCACTGGGACGGCGAGGCTGCGGCACAGTTCGCCGGCGGCCTCGAGGTCACGGACAGCGCGGAGTACTCGGTCGGCTGACCGTCGAGGACGGGGCGGCGACGGTGAAGGCTCCGTCGCCGCCCCGTCGTTCGACGCGGACGTCCCGGTGAACGGATCGGCCACGAGCTGGCGAGTGTATCAACGCGATGACACATAAGTGTATCGTTTGGATGACACAAGCGAGTGAGAGGGCGTGGCCTGTGGTGTGGCTGTATCTGTGGGTGTTCGGTTCGTTCGTCGCGGGCATCGTCCTCGCGGTGGTGTGGCGCCTGATCTGGGGGCGCTCCACTGCGCTGCCGGTCGGCTGGGTGAGCGGGTTCACGCTCGCCGCGGTGCTGCTCGCCCTGCTGGGTGAGATCGTGACACGTGTCCTGGGCGTGCCGTTCCTGCTGCCCGTCGAGGCGCCAGTCCCTGTGCGCGTCTGGTACGTCGACAACAGGTTCGCCGTCCCCGTGCTGCTCGGGATCCTTGGCGTAGCGCTCCTCGCGATCCCTGTCCGTGCGCGGGGTGGACGCGGCGCGGCGGAGCTCACCCGGCGGTCCCTGGTGTCCTTCGCCCGAGCCAGGTGGTTCGTCGCCCCCGGCACTGTCCTTGCTCTCGTCCTTCTGCTCACGATCCTGGCGGGCGCAGCATCTGAGCCAGACCCGACGACAGGTCGCTACACGGCGTACTCCGTGGACCTCGGGCAGTACAGCATGGGAACGAGCATCTACGGATGGTTCTACTCCGTCCCGGCCATGATCTCCGTGGGCATCCTGCTCGTCGTCGCCATTGTCGGCATGTCACTCGTCGCACGCCCTGCACTCGCCGAGGACCGGGAGCTCGACATCCGCGTGCGGACCGTCAGGACCCGCAACATCGTCACGGCCGCGACCGGCGCGCTGCTCCTGCACCTGGGACAGGTCTTCAGCTCTCTCGCCGCGACCGCGTCGATACGATCGACCATGAGCACGTCTGAGGGGCCCGTGAGCTTCTGGACGACGTTCTCTGCTCTCCAACCCGCGCTCGTCATCGCGTCCCTGCTGTGTGCCGCGACGGGGGTCGCACTCTGGGCTTCGGTGGCGCTGTCGGCCGTCCCGTCACGCCGCCAGGTGCCGGTCGCGGTCGAACCATGATCATCACGCTGTCCGGATCCGCACCGCCGGCAGACCAGATCCACGACCAGATCCGTGGGCTGGTCTCGACCGGTCGGTTGGCGGCGGACGAACGCCTCCCCTCGGTGCGTCAGCTCGCCAAGGACCTCGGTGTCGCCCCCGGCACCGTCGGGAAGGCCTATCGAGCACTCGAGGCGGAGGGGCTGCTCGTCAGCCGGACCGGGAGCGGGACCCGCGTCAGCCCGACCGCGTCCACGACGACGCGACCCGTCCTCGAGGCGGCCCGCAATCTCGCTGGTGCCAGCACCCGTGCCGGCACCAGCCTCGACGAGACGATCCGGATCCTGCGCGCCATCTGGCCGGCACCACCCACACCCGAGGCGAACAGGCGGCAGCGGCCCGACACCCCATAGGCCGTGAGCAACGCGACGTCAGGGAGCGCCCGCCTGCCCGGCGGCCCGCTTCGGGCGGTAGGTCCGCCCGAAGCTGCGTTCCGCGCCCTCGTAGACGTCGACGAGCTCCCAGTCGTATCGCCGTCCACCTGGGACGTCGAAGATGCGGGTCCCGTCGCCGAGGAACACCGGCGCGACGAAGACCTGCAGCTCGTCGACGAGGTCGTGCTCGAGGGCCTGGCGGGCGATGTCGGCGCTGATGATCTGCACGTCCCTGTCGCCGGCGATCTCCTGAGCGCGGCGGACTGCCTCGACGATGTCGCAGCTCATCGCGATGACGGACGGGTCGTCGGCCAGCTCCTCGGGGCGGTGGGTGAGGATGATCTCGGTACCCGACCACGCGCCACCGTACGCCTCGGCGGTCATCTCGTCCCGCTCGCCCTGCTGCGCCTTCGCAGCGTCGTAGCCGGCCCTGCCGGAGATGATCACCGCGACCTCGCCCGCCATGCGCTCGGTGGCACCCTCCGGCATCGGTTCGGCGGTCGAGAGCCAGCCCATGTCATGACCGGGTCCGGCGATGAAGCCGTCGATCGAACAGGTGAATCCCCAAGCAACCTTGCCCATGGTCGTCCTCACGATGTGGGTAGCAAGCGGTTCGGTGATGGGATGCTATCCCGCGGCCGTGAGCGAACAGGAGGGACACCGACGTGAGGACCATCTACGTCGTGACGCACCCCGAGGCGACGCACCACGTGGATCGGCTGGTCGGTGGCCAGTACGACTCCGACCTCACGGAGCGGGGGCGATCCGACGCCGAGCGTGTCGCGGTCGAGCTGGCCGCACGCCTCTCCCACGGCGGACCGGCGGAGGTCGTCTCCTCCGACCTGCTGCGGACACGCCGCACCGCGCAGCTCGTCGCAGACCGTATGGACACTGGCGTCCGCCTCGACCCCCGGCTGCGGGAGAAGTCCTACGGAGAAGCAGGTGGAAAACCCCAGGCGTGGCTGGACGCACGCTTCATCCCGCCGCCCCCGGTCGGTGACCGGATGCGGCACGACGAGGGCATCCCCGGAGCGGAGACGAAGTGGGACCTGGCGGTGCGCGTCTACGCGGCCATGGCCGACATCTTGTCGTCACCCGTGAGTCAGCAGGTCGTGGTCACCCACGGCATGGCAGCGACGTTCGTCCTCGCGGCGTGGGTCGAGATGCCCATGGAGGCCGCCGGGCGAGTCGCCTTCCGGTTCACGTCCGGCGGGATCACGACGCTGGAGGAGGACGACTACTTTCACAACCGTGCTGTCCGTGAGCTGAACTTCGTCGGGCATCTCGCCTAGCTGCCCGCGCCCCGCGCCCGTGCCGTCGGGTGCTCGCTCTCGTCTCCGAGCAGTCCGTTGCCGCTACTGAACGAGCTCTGTCGGGCCCCTCAGGTCCATGGGGTCGGGTTCACCTCCCGAGCCCTTGACATTTATTCTGAGCATACTCAGAATTGAGTGAACTCGGATCGACCGGGTGGCGAGACCTCAGGAGCGGGGTGTGTCGATGTCAGACGGGAGCTCCGCCTACTACCGTGCCCCGACGTCGACAGTCTCGGTTGCGGGGGCGCGCTTTGCCTACCGTGAGCTCGGCCCACGCTCCGGGACCCCGCTCGTCCTCCTGACGCACCTGGGAGCCAACCTGGATGGCTGGGACCCCAGGGTGGTCGACGGCCTCGCCCAGGGCCGCCACCTGATCGCCCTCGAGTATCGCGGTGTCGGGACGTCCACCGGGCGAGCCCGCCACAGCATCGGCGCGATGGGCGCGGACATGGTCGCTGTCATTAGAGCTCTCGGTCACGATCGCGCCGATCTCTTCGGGCTGTCGATGGGCGGGATGGTCGCCCAGGCCGTCGTCGCTCGCGCTCCCGACCTCGTCGACCGGCTGATCCTCGCGAGCTCTGGACCGGCAGGTGGTCCGGGCCTCACCCGCATGACCGGCGTGATGATGTCAACGACGCTGCGGGCGCTCGCGACGCGCAAGGACCCGAGGGTGCTGCTCTTCTTCACCCGCTCTCCAGAAGGCCGCCGAAGCGCGCGCGACTACCTCGTCCGACTGAGCGAACGGACCGCAGGACGGGACGGGCCTGTCACTCCCGGAGTCCTCAGGACGCAGCTGAGCGCGGTCCGCGGATGGGGCACGCAGCAGTCAGCGGACCTCACGGCCGTTGCCGGTCGTGTGCTCGTCATCCACGGTGACAGCGACTCGATGGTTCCGCCCGCGAACGCCACCGAGCTGGCCCGCCTCATCCCGTCATCGACGCTGATGGTCCTGCCGGACTCGGGTCACGGAGCCGTCTTCCAGCACCACCATGCGGTCGTCCTCGCTGCCCAGGTCTTCCTGCGCCGCTGAGCGCATCCCCACATCCCGTTCCACCATCCAGAGAGAGACACCCCATGAGAGCTTTCGTCATCACCGAGTACAGGGGCCCGCTGCACGAGGCCGACATCCCCGAGCCTGTCGTCGGAGACCATGACGTCCTGGTGCAGGTGCAGGCCGCCGGCCTGAACCAGCTCGACGAGAAGATCCGCTCGGGGGAGTTCAAGCAGGTCCTGCCGTACGACCTCCCGTTGACGCTCGGCCACGACGTCGCCGGCACCGTGCTCGGCGTCGGTGCGAAGGTCCGCGCCTTCGTGGCCGGCGACGAGGTGTACGCCCGGCCACGAAAGGACCAGATCGGAACCTTCGCCGAGCGTGTCGCCGTCGCCGAAGGTGACCTGGCGCTCAAGCCGACGTCGATCACCACTGAGGAGGCGGCCTCGCTCCCTCTCGTCGCGCTGACCGCGTGGCAGGCGCTCGTCGAGAGAGGGGCGGTGCGCCCCGGCCAGAAGGTGCTCGTCCACGCCGGCGCCGGGGGAGTCGGGTCGATCGCGATCCAGCTCGCCAAGCACCTCGGTGCGACCGTCGCGACGACCGCCAGCGCGACGAACGCCGACCTCGTCCGTGGTCTCGGCGCCGACGTCGTCATCGACTACCGGTCTCAAGACTTCGAGGCACTCCTGACCGGGTACGACCTCGTGCTCGACAGTCTCGGCGGGGAGAACCTCGAGAAGTCCCTGCGCATCCTCAAGCCGGGCGGCAAGGTCATCGGGATCTCGGGGCCTCCCGACCCGACGTTCGCTCGCGAGGCCGGACTGAACCCCGTGCTGCGCCTGGCGATCAGGGCCCTGAGCCGCAAGGTCCGTAGCCATGCCAAGAAGCTTGGCGTCAGCTACGAGTTCCTCTTCATGCACGCGAGCGGCGACCAGCTCCGCGCGATCACCGCGCTCGTCGACGCCGGTGTGCTGCGACCCGTCGTCGGCAAGGTCTCCGGTTTCGACACGACGCCCACCGCTCTCGCGGGACTGGCTGCAGGCGGCATCCAGGGCAAGGCCGTCATCACTGTCCCCTGAGGGGCGCGCCCCTTGAGCGTCGCGCAGCACCACACCCCACCCAGCCTCGAGCATCACCCAGACCCAGGAGCCCCACCATGAGCGCCAGCACCGAACCCGTCATCGTGTCCTACGCGCAGGCACCCACCCGGACCGTCACCGCCGGGGGCGTCACGTACGCCTACCGCGAGCTCGGGCCGAAGGGCGGCATCCCTGTCGTGTTCTTCGTCCACCTCGCCGCGACCCTCGACAACTGGGACCCGCGCATCGTCGACCCCATCGCCCGGGGGCGTCACGTGATCACCTTCGACCAACGCGGCGTCGGCGCCTCGAGCGGGACCTTTCCGACGACGATCGAGGAGGCGGCCGACGACGCCTACGCCTTTGTCACGGCCCTCGGATACGACCAGGTCGACATCTTCTCCTTCTCCATGGGCGGCATGATCGCCCAGGATCTGGTTCTCGAGCACCCTGACCTGGTGCGCCGGCTCGTGCTCACCGGCACCGGTCCCCGCGGCGGCAAAGACATGGACAAGGTCGTCCGCACCACCTACTGGGACATCCTCCGCGCCACGCTGAGTCGGTCTGACCCCAAGGAGTTCCTCTTCTTCAACCGCAACGCGACGGGCAAGCATGCCGGGAAGGCCTTCGTGAGCCGTCTCGGGGAGCGCACCGTCGACCGCGACGCGAAGATCTCGACCAGAGCGTTCCAGACCCAGCTCAGGGCGATCCAGAAGTTCGGTCGCTCGGTGCCCTCGGACCTGTCGGGAATCACCCAACCCACCCTCGTCGCCAACGGTGACAACGACCGCATGGTCCCCTCGGTCCTCTCCGAAGACCTGCACCGGCGCATCCCCGGGTCCGAGCTCATCATCTATCCCGACTCCGGCCACGGCGGCATCTTCCAGCGCCACGAGGAGTTCGCCCCCGCCGTAGTCCGCTTCCTCGCCCCGTAGGTCCTCGTACGGTCCCCGGTCTCTCGCGAGACCGGGCCAGAGAGCCGCAGACGCTCGGTGGTGCGCCCCGCGTCTGCGGCTCTGCTCCGGGTGTCAGGCCTGAGCGACCTTCGCGAGCTGGGGGTACAGGTCTTCGAGCGGTGCGCTCAGAGCGGCCTTGAGCTGGACCGACGTCTCGTCGGCGAGGACCTCGTACTCGCCGGCTTCGACAGCGTCGAAGACGCTCGTGACGAGGTCGGCCGGGTCGACCTTGGGCCCTTCGGCGTGCGCAGCCATCGCGGTGTCGACGTAGCCGACGTGGACACCGACCACGTGGACACCCTCGGGTGCGAGCTCGATGCGCAACGAGTTGGTCGCCGACCACAGGGCCGCCTTGGTGGCGCTGTAGATCCCGGCGACCGCGTACCAGCTGAGCCCGGAGTGGATGTCGACGATGACCGACTCCTCCTTGGCTGCAAGGACAGGAGCGAAAGCGCGGGCGAGGAACAGCGGGCCGAGGAAGTTGGTCTCGACGTTGGCGCGGATCTCCTCGTCGGTGTGGCTGAGGATCTCCGGGGTCGCGGGTGAGGCGCCGGCGTTGTTGATGAGGACGGTGACGTCGGGCGCCGCTGCGACGGCGGCGGCGATCGAGGCGCCGTCTGTGACGTCGAGGGTGAGTGGGATGATGCGCTCGTCGTCCCACTGGCGGGGGTGCGGGCGCTCGCGTAGACCTTCGATGCACCGCGGTCGAGGGCGTCGTGGACGAAGTGGGTCCCGATGCCTCCGTTCGCTCCGGTGACGAGGACAACGGCTCCGTGGAGAGTGGGCATGGTCTTCTGCCTTCCTGTGGTGGTACTCCGCGCCGGGAGGTGCGGTTCGGGTGCACGTGGACGTGCCGGGTGCGGGCCCGCCTCCTGGGCGGCCCGCGGGGTGTGTCAGGCCTGGGCGAGAGCGGGGTAGTCGGTGTACCCCTTCTCCCCGCCGGTGTAGAAGGTGGTGACGTCGGGCTCGGTGAAGGGTGCGTCGGTGCGCAGCCGCTCGACGACGTCGGGGTTGGCCAGGGCCCACCTGTCGAGCGGTGCGACGTCGGCGAGGCCCGCGTCGATGTCGTCGGAGATCTGGTCGCGGGTGCGGCCGTAACGAACTACGAGCACCGCGCTCGGCCACGCGTCTCGCAACGCGCGGAGGAGCTCGTCGTCGCCCACGTGGTGCAGGTGCAGGTAGGCGAGCCTCAAGGGTGCGAGCTCGCTCACGAGGTGCCCGTACTGGGTGTGGACGTCCTCGGTGCCGCCCTCGTCGATCCCGCCCAGTGGCATCGCGGGGGACAGGCGGATGCCGACGCGGTCGGCCCCGATCTCCTCCGACACGGCCCGAGCGACCTCGACGACGAACCGCGACCTGTTCTCGACGGATCCGCCGTAGGAGTCGGTGCGGTGGTTGGCGTTGGGTGAGAGGAACTGGTGGAGCAGGTATCCGTTCGCGCCGTGGATCTCGACACCGTCGGCACCGGCGGCGATCGCGGAGGCGGCGGCGTGGCGGAACTCGCCGATGACGGTCTGGATCTCGTCGGTGCGCAGCTCGCGCGGGGTTGGGGTGGTCTGCGGTCCGGTGGGCGTGAACATCTCCTGCTCGGCGGAGACTGCTGATGGTGCGACGGGTTGGCGGTGGTGCGGAGTGTTGTCCGGGTGGGAGATCCGTCCCACGTGCATGAGCTGGACGAAGAGGGCTCCTCCGCCGTCGTGCACGGCGTCGGCGACCGCGCGCCAGCCCTCGACGTGCCGGGCGGTGTAGATGCCCGGGGTTCCCAGGTAGCCCTGGCCGTCTTCGGAGGGCTGTGTGCCCTCGGTGATGAGCAGCCCGAGCGATGCGCGCTGCGCGTAGTACGTCGTGACGAGGGGACCTGGCGTGCCGTCGGGGTCGGCGCGGTTGCGTGTCATGGGGGCGAGGGCGAGTCGGTGCGGGAGCTCGATGTGTCCGAGCGTGAGCGGTTGCCAGAGTGAAGAGGAGGCGGGCATCAGTGGTCCTTCGTCTCGATCGTTCATGGGCCGTGCCGATGCCATCGGACTCGTTCAGCCTCGGCTCTCCCGTGGGAAGATGACCGATGCCGTCCCATGGATGGACCGCATCAACAACGACTATGCTCATAAGTGAGTACAGTCAGATTCTATTCCTCGAAGGACACTCGTCATGCCAGCTGGTCCTGCGCCCCTCGGTCGGCGCGAGCGGAACAAGCAGCTCAAGCTCGAGCGGATCACCGCCGCGGCGCGTGAGCTCTTCAGCGAACACGGCGTCGACGAGGTCACGACCCAGCAGATCGCCGACGCGGCAGACATCGGGACAGGAACCCTGTTCCTCTACGCCAAGACCAAGGGCGAGCTCCTCCTGCTGGTCCAGAACTCCTCCTACGCCGACGCGCTCGTGCGCGGACGGGCTGCCGCGGCAGCGACCCCCGACGTGCTCGCGGCGCTCATGGCGATCGTCCGGCCCGTCGTCGAGTGCAACCGCGCCCAGGTCGAGAACGGCCGTACCTACCTCCGCGAGATGGTCTTCGGCGACCCCGAAGAACCCCACCATCGCGAGGCCCTCGCGCTCACCGTCCAGACCGAAGAGGCCATCGCCGAGGTCCTGCGCCGTGATGACCGGTCCGACTCGAACGACGCCGCGACCCGGGCACACGTCGTCTCGGCCATCATGTTCATCACGATGGCCGCCACCTTCAACGCCGGGCGCACCGTCGACGAGCTGGCGCAGGAGATCGAGGACCAGGTCCGCGTCCTGATGCACTGAGATGAGCGGGAACGAACACCGCCGTAAGCGCAACCCCTGTCCCGCCCAACGATGTCCTGACGCCGATGGTGGACTTCGCGAACGGATGGGTGCGGAGCGTCGACCACGCGATGCGCTCGGATACGTTCCGAAGGTGGCCATCGTTGACGACAGAGAACGATCAACCACCAGGTTATATCGGTGGCTGCTCGTGCCTGCTCTCGTCTCCGAGCAGTACGTTGCCGCTATCGAACCATGCGAGCGTCCGTGATCATCGGAGCTCCGGGATCGATCTGCTCGGCTCCGTCGAGCTCGAATCTGTTGCGTCGATAGAACGCGACGGCCCGGGGATTCTGCTTGGCGACCCAGAGCATCGCGAAACCGCACGCACGCCCGTCGATCTCGACAATGCGGACCGTCCAGTCGTCCCGGGGGTTGCCGAGGATGTGGGTCCACATCCGTTGGCGCATGCGGGAGTGGTCTTCGTCGAAGAAGCCATGGGGAACAGGTGCGCGTACGTCTCCCGCCACGTGGCCACGTGAAGTGACGCGAGGCGCTCCGCGTCAGGCGGTTCAGCGGGCCTGACGGTCAAGACCATGCGGCCACTCCTGTGGTAGCTCGCCCGCTGGACCCGCCGGAACTGTTCCCTGGCGCGGGGTGAGCGTCCGCCAGTCGTCGCCGGCCTGGTCACGCGTGAGGAAGAGGACGAGCGTGTCGTCGGTGTCGAGAGGGTCGCCATCGGGGTACGGGCCGCCGTCTTCGCACGTCACCGGCGTCGAGATGACGCGCACGGTCTCGGACGGGGCCTCGCCGCGCAGGGGCGCGAGTCCGTCCGTCGTCATCGTCCAGACGTGGGCGTCGGTGTCGTAGAGGTGTGCAGTCCCATCTCGGTCGAGGATGCGCGCCGTCACGGTCAGCTCTGCGTTGTCGAGCGCTTCGCCGGGCGTGGCGAACGGCGCCCACGAGATACACGTCCCGGCCTCGCCGAAGACAGTGCACCCGGCTGTGGCGATGGTCGACGCCACAAGAACGAGCGCTCCGGCGCGCAGCGGTCGTCGCATCCTCGCACCAGCCCCTCGGGTCTCGTCCTGGCGGCCATCGTCCCACGCTCCCTGTCCGACGGGCGGAGTGGGGCCGGCCGCCCATCCGCCGAGGTTCAGAGTCGACGCGATGTGCTCGGATACGCTCCGAACATGCGCATCATTGACGACAGAGAACGATCAGGCACCGGGTTGTATCGGTGGCTGCTCGTGTCTGCTGGCGTGCTGATCGCGGTGCTCGTCGTCGGTGTCATCGCCGGCGTCGTCTCCCGCAAGAATGACGAGCAACGTTCGGCGGAGGAGGCGCGGACCGTCTGCGAAGACGAGGTGCGGGACGAGCTCCAGGCTCGGGCTTCCGCGTCGTTCACCGACGGACCGGCCAAGGGTGAGTCCTTCTCGTTGTGGGGTGAGTTCTACTCCTGGTCGATCACCGGCACGGTCGCCGCGCAGACCGACGACGGTGAACCTCCCAGGGCCGCGTGGATCTGCAAGGCGTCGCACATCGATACCGACTGGGTGGCAACCGTCAGCTTCGCCTGATCTCACAACAGGGCTGCCGCGAGCCTGCCGGGTGTGGGCGCAGGGCAAGGACTCGGCTGCCTGGCCTGCCGTCCGAGCGCTCACCGACCCGGGAGCCGCGGGCGGCGACTACTACGCGCGACAGGACGGCACCCCGTGGCGCGCCCGTCCTCATTGACCCGCCGGCGCGCACGCGGGACCCGGAGGGCGACAGCGCCGACCGCGTGTGGCGCCAGCTTGAGGAGCTCGCCGGCGTCCGGATCGCGGTATGACGCCGCCGACGCAGCCACCTCAGTGCCTAGTTGAGTCCGAGAAGCCACACCGGGCGAGCCGCGCACTTGTCGATGGAGGCGTGCTGTGCGTGGTGCCCTGCTGGGACCATAGGTGATCCAGCCCATGGACGGAAGAGCGTTGCCACGCGACGGACGACCTGAGAGGGGCCTGCGAAGGCCGTCGCCTTCAGTAAAGCCATGGCCCAGCGGGTAGGCGCATCCGTGCGCGCCTGTTGTGAAAGGTCATGCAAGTCGGGCACGCTGATGCCATGGTGAGCGAAGCGGTATGGGGACGCGACGTTGAGATGAGCGAGATCACTTCGATGACTTCCGGGGTCCTGCTGGTCGCTGGGGACTCAGGCATCGGAAAGTCCACCCTGATCCAAGCCCTTGCGTACCGGTGGCCGGCCCCGGTGCTTCTCGGCGGTTTACGAAGAGTCGGGTACGTCGACGGGTCATTGCAGAACTCGTTCGCGAGGTCACTTGGTGACGTGTTGAACGCAAGCAGTGCACCAGTGCCGAGCCACAACGAACTTTGGCTCAATCTACGGAAGGTGGCGCTCCGTGGGGGAGGTGCGGCGATGAAGCAGGCAGGAGCCCTGGCACTCGAAACCTTGTTCGGTGTGGTCGAGCAGAAAATCGGACCGGTTGCGATGAAGATCGCCAAGGAGGCACTAAAGGAAGTATTTCAAGCGGCTTCGGAAACGTTGCAGCAACGGATCGATGGATTTACGATACCCGACATCTCTGAGCAATTGATGGACATTGCCTCGGAAATACAGCGATGGCTCGGTGTGACAATTGTCATACGGTTGGACGGTGGCGAGAGAATGTCCCCCAACGATGCAGCGCTTCTTTCTGTACTCGCCGAAACGGCGCGGGAAGGCGTGAACATCGTGGTTGCCTTGAGCGACGCAGACAAGCAGGGACAGGACCTTCTTGCTAAACTCATATCCCGCGGAGTTCGGCAATTAGTCCTGCGCCCAATACCTGCTGCTTCTGTTGACAGATGGCTCCAATCTGCCAAAATTCCCGCTTCGCAGTGGACCATGATTATGCAGGTATCCAGAGGATACCCGCTCTTTATCGAACGGGCGATCGCACTCAGTCTCGAGAATGCGGACCTCCGAGGCTTGACCGCTGGTGGCCATTCCGCCGACTTGCTGGACGCGGCCTGGGGCCAGTTGAGCCTCGAGCTGCAAACGGCCGCGAAGAAACTCTCAGTCTTTGCTGATCCGCCCGACGAGACATTCCTCGCAGAGTACATGGGAATCGAGATGGTTCACCTTGAAACCATTCGCAATGCGCTCTACAGGGTGAAAATGTTCGTGACTGCGGACAACGACCTCTTGTGGTTTCACGATCGGCGTCGAAACCACATTTGGAACCAAATTCTTACGGACAAGGAGCGGCGAACCCTCGCAACCGAGCCTATCGAGGCAATGAAGATCTGGTTGGAGGCGAATGAAGGCGTTGATATGTGGATTTGTGCGAGCATCTCGGATCTAATTCGAGCCGCACCCGTCGAAGCCTCCGACCAGCATCTTCGAAATCTTCTGGCGCTCGATCGCGATGAACTGGCAATACTCTGGGCGCTAATTGAAGTAGTCGACCCCTCCGCAATTTTCGAGTTGATGGCCTCAACCTCTGACGTAGTCGAGTGGGCTATTCTGCGAGCAGGAAATATCGATGATCCGTTGGATTCTCTCGATAGGTTGCGCGAACTCGGATTTATTGGTGGGGCTGCGAACTCCGCACTTTCTCTGACTGCTTTGGTGACGCCCAGCGCGTTCGTTCTCGCAGCAATAGTTGGAGAGATTGGACGAGCCTTCGCTTCCTATCCCTTGCAAAGGCTCATGTCGCGGGCTCTCGACACCTTCGTGCGACCTTTGATGCCATTTTTTCGATCCGCATCGGTTAGTCTCGGTCAGAGAGGAATCGAGGGGCACCGCGAGGCGATGAGGGAGGCGCAGAAGACTGACGTGGATGGTCGAACGGCAGCCGAACTCCCGGGTTTGGGCTTCGCTCTGGGCGTCGAGGGAATGCCGCTGGAAGCTGCCGTCTTCTTTGATTCTCAAGAGGGTCGAGATGTGGCTCTTGATGGTCTGATGCAGCACGTCTTCCCGCCTCGAGTTAGTCTGGGTGTGGTTTTTACTCTGCCACCGGAGCGGGTGCGTTGGTGGCTGATCGCGGATGCGCTGAAGGCCGGGGTGTCTACGCGTGATATTGACTTCACGAGCCCCGACCAACTATTAGAAATACTGGCGCAGACCGCTTCTGCCGAGGAGGCGATACGATCTTTGATCCCGTCGACCGAGGCGCACGCTCTGGGCCTCGCCAGCCCACACCGTTATTTAGTCGACATCAACCCTTCGTTAAACGCTTGGGTTGTGCTTGAGGTGCTCGGCGGCGAGAGGCGCACCGTAGAGTATTTTCCCTCGGCCCTGTGGCCGGCTCTCATCAACGACCCTCTCCGTGACCTCCGACTACGGCGAGCTGGCTGTTTGGGGAATGCTGAACGAATAGGAATGATTCATGCGCACTCTGGGTTTGGATCGTCCATGCAGCACCCGCTCTTGGGTTTGGCAGACACCATAGAGAAGCGCGGTCGGCGATTCAACCAAGGCCTAGCGCCGTTTGTACTCCCGCAGAACCCTGGGGAGCTTCGCGAGTCGCTTCAGACTGGTTTTCAAACAAGCCGCAAGCTCCTTGCTGCTCTGCACGACGGGCGTTCGGACGCTGTCAATGCCTCGCTATATGTCGGCATCGATCGATCCAGAGAGCGAGTCTTTGACGTGGAGAGCTGGTTCGCCACCGCTCTTGTCGTAGAAGATGGGCAAAGCAACGTTTGCGTTTTTGATGGCCCCTTTGAGGAGCCAAGCCCATTGAGTGGGTTGTCCGCCCATCAGGCGGCTGATTGGGGAATTGGGGACCCTTCGAAAGTGCGGCAATGGTCTTCTGGAGACGCCGCTTCAGTCGTTGGTGGATTTATTGGTTTTGAGCACTCAGATGTTAGTGTTCCGTGGTTGCTCGGTTGAAGTCGCGATATCCAGATGGGCCCATGCCTTGGGCAACTATCAGTTAAGGATAATGGCCGCGGCCCGTGAGGTCAGACTTTCGAACGCGCCTTGAAAAGGTCGTCGCGATTGCACGCCAATGGCGGCGTGTGTTGTGTCCCATAGGAGGTGTCAGTTCAGCCGAGCCCCTGCAGCCCTAGCACCAGCCCCTTGACCGCGGCCGCCGGCACCGCCTGCCCCGCTCCGACGATCTCCCCGACCCCACCGGTCGCCGCGGCGTCCGAGCAGATGACCAGCGGGGTGTCGGCGGCGGAGTCCGGCAAACGACCGTGCGTCCCACGCACGACCGTCGCGTCCAGCGGCGTCGTGCGCATCGCGTACCGCAGGCCGACCTTCTTCTTCACGAGGTTGAGCCCGGCGCGCGCCTTGGCCAACGGGTCGGCGGGGTCGAAGAAGAGCTCCGCGGGGTCGTAGCCGGGCTTGCGGTGGATGTCGACGCCGCGTGCGTAGTCAGGGGCGACGTCGTCGTCGAGCCAGAAGTAGTACGTGAACCATGCGCGCGGTTCTGCGACGACCACGAGCTCCCCGGCGCGCGGATGGTCGATCCCGTACCGGGCCTGCGCCTCACGGTCGAGCACCTCGTCGACCCCCGGCAGCCCGCGCAGCAGGTCGGCCACGCGCCCGACCAGTGACGGGTCGTCGACGTACACGTGCGCCACCTGGTGGTCCGCGACCGCGAAGGCCTGCGACGTCCACGGATCGAGCAGCTCGCGGCCGTCCTGCACGTAGACCTCGAGCAGCCCCTCCTCCCGCAGCGCACGGTTGATGTGCACGGGACGGCTCGCGGGCGCGATCCCGTACTCGGAGACGACGAGCACCACGAGCCCGCGCTCGGCTGCGTCGTCGAGCAACGGAGCCAGAGTGGCGTCGAGCTCGGCCGCCGCCGCGTCCGCCTCGGGGGAGTCGGGGCCGAACCGTTGGAGGTCGTAGTCGAGGTGCGGCACGTACGCCATGAGCAGGTTCGGCGACCGCGTCCGCATGACGTGCCGCGTCGCGTGGACGATCCACCTCGACGACTCGATCGACGCCGTCGGCCCCCAGTACGTGAACAGGGGAAACTCGCCGAAGCGGCCCGTCAGCTCGTCGTGCAGCGCCGGCGGGCGCACGTACGCGTCCGGCGACTTGCGGCCGTCCGCGTGATAGACCGGCCGCGGCGTCACCGTGACGTCCGTCGACGCCCCCATCGCGTACCACCAGCACACGTTCGCCGCCGTGTACCCGGGCTGCTCCCGGCGCGCGGCCTCCCACACCTTCTCGCCCTCGACGAGCCTGTTGTGCTGACGCCACAGGTGCACCTCGCCCAGCCCACGGAAGTACCACCCGTTGCCCACGATCCCGTGCTGCGCCGGCGTCAGCCCGGTGAGCATCGTCGCCTGGACGCTGCACGTCACCGCAGGCAGCACCGTCGCCAGCGGCGACTGCCAGCCGCCCGTCGCGAGCGCCCGCAGCCGCGGCATGTGCGCGAGCGCCTTCTCGGTCAGCCCGACGACGTCGAGCAGCAGCACCGGCCTCATCGCGCCGTCGCGATCGGCAGCAGCTCGTCCACCGCCCAGCGCAGCTCTGCCGCGATCCCGGCGACGAGCGACACGTCCCGCGACCCGGGCGGCAGCACCGACCACGTGTACGTCTCGACGTCGAGGTGCGCCTCGAGACCGTGCGGCGCAGCCGCCACCGCCCGGACCGCCGCACGCAGCACGTCCGTCGTCGCCGCGAGCGGGGGAGCGGGCTCGTGGTGCAGCGGGACGTGGAAGTGCACCCGCCACGGACCCGTCCCGGGCAGCGCACGGCCCGTCGCGTCTCCGTGCCCGCCGCCGAGGGCGTCCGGGAGGTCGTCCGCCGCGAGCACCGGCCCGGCCTCGGTGCGCTCGCGCACCTGGTGGATGTACCGCGGCTCGGCGAACGCGGCCACGGCCGCCCGCGCAGCCGGGTCCGCAGGGCCCGCGACGTGCAGCGCCGCAGACGCCTGGACCTTCACGACGCGCAGCCCCGCCTCCGTGATCCGACGCACCGCCTGCTCCGGGTCCGCGAACGAGACGGCGAGGTGGCACGTGTCGAGGCAGACGCCCACGTGCTCCGGGTCGATCCCCGCAGGCACCCGCTCGCTGAGCCACGTGACGACGTCGTCCACGGTGTCGAGGACGCAGCCCGGCTCGGGCTCCACCGCGACCCGGACCGTCCGGCCCGTCCGCGCGGCGAGCGCGTGCAGCTCGGCCCCGAGCACGACGAAGGCCAGCGTCGCTGCGGTGTCGTCCTCCGCCGACCACGGCTCGCGCCACGCGAGCGGCAACGTCGAGATCGACCCGTCCGCCCCCGGCGGCAGGAGGTCCGCGAGCACCTCGGCGCACGCGAGCGTGTACGCGAGACGCTCGGGCTCGGCCCACGTCGGCGAGTACACGTCGAGCTTGACCACCTCCGCGTGGAAGGCCGCGTACGGGAACGCGTTGAGCGTCCGCACCTCCAGACCCTGCTCGGCGAGGACCCTCTGCAGGCGCTCGCGGTCCTGCGCCGATCCGGCGAGCCGGTGCGCGAGCGACGCCGGCAGCCACAGCCCGACGCCGAGGACGTCGAGACCGGCCGCCTCGCGGACCGGCCCCGCCGAGCGGACGAGCTGGTCGAGCACCCCGTCGAGATCCTCCGCCGGGTGGACGTTCGTGCAGTACGACAGGTGCATCACGCCCGCACCCCTCGCAGCACGGAGCTGCCCTCGAAGGTGACGCCCGCCGCGGGCCCGTCCTCCTCGACGAAGCCCGGCACGGGCTCGAGGAGGAGGTTGCCCGACTGCCCGTAGAAGTCGACCGGGTTCTGCCAGAGCACGCGGTCCACGTCGGCCGCGGTGAAGCCCGCGGCGAGCATCGCGTCCCCGGTCGAGCGTGTCTTGAGCGGGTCCGAGCGCCCCCAGTCCGCGGCGGAGTTCACGAGGACCTTCTCCGTCCCGACGTCCCGCAGGATCGCGACCATCCGGGCTTCGTCCATCTTGGTGTCCGGGTAGATGGAGAAGCCCATCCACGCGCCGGCGTCCTTGACGAGGGCGACCGTGGTCTCGTTGAGGTGGTCGACGACCACGTGCTCGGCGGGGACGCCCGACTCCGCGACGACGTCGAGCGTCCGCTGCGTGCCGACACGTTTGTCCCGGTGCGGCGTGTGCACCAGGACGGGTAGCGCGTGCTCGCGCGCCATCTGGAGCTGCCGGGCGAACGCGTCGTCCTCGGCAGGGGTCATCGAGTCGTAGCCGACCTCGCCGACCGCGACGACGCCGTCCTTGCCGAGGTAGCGCGGCATCTCGTCGAGCACGCCCGTGCACCGGGGGTCGTTCGCCTCCTTGGGGTTGAGCGCGATCGTCGCGTGGTGGCGGATGCCGAACTGCGACGCCCGGAACCGCTCCCAGCCGAGGAGCGCGTCGAAGTAGTCCGTGAAGGACGCGACGCTCGTGCGCGGCTGCCCCAACCAGAACGCCGGCTCGACGACGCACCGCACCCCCGACGCGTACATCGCCTCGTAGTCGTCCGTCGTGCGGCTCGTCATGTGGATGTGCGGGTCGAAGATGCGCATCAGGCGTCCTTCTTCTCGGGGGCAGCAGGGCCGGGTTCGGGGGCGCGGTCGGTGCCGGCGGAGGTGCTGCCGGCGCCGGTGATCCGCGCGAGGTCGTCGGGCACCGTGCGTCCGGCGGCCCGACGCTCGGCGGCGAAGTCGGCGGCCATCCGCGCGAGCTCGTCGTCCGCACGCTCGTCGAGGCCGGCGACGGCGTCGAGGGGCACGCCCATGAAGACGAGCTTGAGCACGGCGTGGCGCCACGCGTGCTGGTCGAGGTGCGCGGCGGTGAACGGACCGGTCGCGGCGGCGACGAGGCTCGGGTCGTTCGTGCGCAGGGCGTCGGTGACGAGGGCGGTCCCGGCCGCGACGAGCGGGTTCGGCACCGAGGCGGGCAGCGGCGCCGGGTTGATGGTGCCGTCGCCGGTAAGGGCGTCGAGGCCGCGCAGCACGCCGCGCTTCTCTGCGGTGTCGCCCGCGCGGTAGAGCGCGGTGAGGCGCTCAGCGGTCTCGGACGGGCTCGCGGAGCGAGCCAGGCTCTGGACGAGCTGCGCGCGCGCGGCGTCGTCGACGGTGCCGTGGATCCCGCGGGGATCGCCGGCCTTGTCCACCGGCCCACGCCCGACGTGGCGCCCGACGGAGCCGAACACGGAGCCGATGCTCGTCGGGTCCGACTCGACGGCGTGGAGCGCGTCGCTGAGCCAGCCATCCGACGGCGCGGTCCCAGGGGCGGTTGCGGTCACAGGGGTGGGGGTGGTCATCGTGAGCCTCCTCGAGGGTGATCGTCGGACCAGGCAGCGACGAGCGCCGCCATGCTGCGTCGGGCGAGGCCGGGCGCGTCGTAGGAGTGCCGCGGCAGCTCGACCGCGGCGACTCCGCGATACCCGACGTCGGCGAGCGTCGCGAGCGCCAGGGGGAGGTCGAGCTCGCCCTCCCCGAAGGGCAGGTGCTCGTGCGCGGTGCTGCGCATGTCGTCGGCCTGCACGTTGACGAGGTACGGGCCGGCGGCCCGCAGCGCCGCCTCCACGCCGCCGGGCTCGACGACGACGCAGTGCCCGATGTCGACCGTGAGCCCGAGCGTCTCGGGGGAGCCGATCTCCTCGCGCAGGCGCAGCGCGTCCGCGACCGTCTCGACGACCATCCCGGGTTCCGGCTCGAGCGCCAGCTGCACGCCGGATCGCTCCGCGTGCTCGACGAGCCGCGGCAGCCGTTCGAGCAGCCGCGCCCAGGCCTCGCCCGGGCGGGCGCCCGGCGGTTCGATGCCGGAGAAGAAGGAGACGCACTCCGCACCGAGCCGGGCAGCTACCTCGACGGCCCGTTCGAGATACGCGACGCGGGCCCCGGCCTCGGCGTCCACCAGCGTGGGCCGGTGCTTGACGTACGGGTCGAGGAGGAACCGCGTCCCCGTCTCGACGACCACGCGCATGTCCAGCGCGTCGAGCCGCCCGCGCAGGTCGTCGACGAGAGCGTCTGCCCCCGCCGCGAACGGGTCGAGGTGCGGGTAGCCCAGGGTCAGCGCGACCGCGCCGTAGCCCTCGGCGTGCAGGAGGTCGAGCGTCGCGCCGAGCGGGTGGTCCGTGAAGCCGTTGGTGCCGTAGCCGAGGGTGAACGGCATCCCGGCCGTCCCTGCGGGGAACGCCTCCGGGATGCTCACGTCTCGCTCACCAGCGTCCCCGCGCGGGTGGAGCGAGCGCGCAGCGCGCGCCCCGCTACCTCGACGACGGCGAGGGCACCGACCGCCCACGGCTGCCCGTGCCGCCCGGCCCACGCGGACTGGAGCGGCACCATCGCGCGGATCCCCGCGCGGGTGGCGGTGCGGGCGTGGTCGGCGGTCGGCTCGCGGGCCGCGGTGAGCTGAGCAGGGAGGCAGGCAGCGGCGAACGCGACGGAGGCGGCGGTCGCGAGGGCACGGTGCAGCGCCGAGCGTGCGTCCCGGCGGGGTGTCGGCACGACGGCGGCCGCGACCGCCGTGAGGACCGTCCCGGCGGCGACGGCCCCGGCGTGGGCGGTCGTCGTCCCGTGGACCTCGCCCCGCGAGAGGACAGTGACGCCGGCGGTGTGGAGCGTGAGCGCCGCCGCCGCGGGCAGCGCAGGCCGCAGGTGACCGGGCCCCGCGCCGAGGAGGACGTCGAGGCCGCGGCACGCCGCCATGACGAGCGGACCCGTAGCGTGGTCCTTCGCCAGCACGTCGTACGTCCAGACGGTCGCGGCGAGCGGCACGGCAAGGAGCAGCGCCCGCCGGCCCCCGCCGACGGGCGCGAGAAGGAGGCCGCCGGCCGTGAGGCCGACGGCGACGCCGAGCGCACGGCGAGAGCTGATCCGACCTGACGGGATCGGCCGCTCGGGGCGCTCGCGGGCGTCGACCTCGCGGTCCGCCCAGTCGTTGAGCGCCATGCCGCCCGCGTAGAAGCACGCCGACGCGAGCGGCAGCGCGAGCCGCCGGACGGTGAACGGGTGGCCGGCCGCGGCCCCGCCCGCGAGGGTGTCGCCGAGGACGGAGAGGATCGCCGGGGCCCGCACGAGCTCGACGTAGTCGCCGAGCCGGGCCCCGCCGGGCGCCACCCGCGCTACGGGCGTCACGAACGTGCGGCGAGCGTCGCGGACGCGGCGGCCGCCCAGTCGACGAGGGTGCGGGCCTGCTCCGCGAAGGCGTGCGCCTCGCTGCCCCACGGGTCCTTGAAGAAGAAGCCGAGCTCGGCCACCGGCCCGGCGTGCCCGGTCGCGTCCGCGAGGGCGAGCAGGCGGGCGAGGTCGAGGACCATGGGCGCGGCGAGCATGGAGTCGTAGGCGCTCCACGTCGTCTGCAGGGTGGCGCGGGAACCGAGGAACCCCTCGACGTGGACGTGGTCCCACGCGACCTTGATGTCGCCGAGGTCGGGCACGTTGTCGATGTGCAGGGGAGTGACGGTCGTGCCGGTGAGGTCGACCAGGCCGCGGTTCTTCGACACGAGCTTGCTGCGCACCGCCTCGGGGTCGGCGAGCGTCGCGCCGTCGCCGCCGCCGAGGAGGTTGGTGCCGGCCCACGACAGGACGCGGAGGCCTCGGGACGTGAACGCGGGAGCGAGGACGGTCCGCAGCCACGTCTGGCCGGTCTTGCCGTCCTGACCCGCGACCGGCACACCGAGCTCGGTGGCCGTGCGCGTGAGGACCGGCAGGCTCATCCCGGCCGACGGCGTGAACCCCGCGTAGGGGGCGCGGGCGAGCAGCGCTGCGTAGGCGACGACCGAGCTCGCCGGGAGCACCGTGCGTGCCGTGTCGTCGAGCGCGGCCCGCAGGAGGTCCGGGTCCTCGTGCTCCGGGAGGAGCTCGACGAGCGCCTCGGTCGAGGACACGTCGACGACCACCACCCGGGCCAGGCCGTGGCGCTCGCGGAAGTCGGTGATGTCGTGAGCGAGGCGTCGGGCCGCGTCGCCCTGGCTCTCGGCCGGGTGCCCCGCCGGGTCCGCCGCGACCCCCGGGCTCTCGACCCCGACGCCGCGTGGCAGCGCGTACCCGGGCCGCAGCTCCGCCTCGATCTCTGCGAGTCGAGGCCGCACCCCGTCGAGGAGGTTGGCCGGGAGCATGCCTGAGGCGACGAGGGCCTCGGCGCGTTTGACGAGGGTGTCGTGGCTGATGTCGTGCCCGCCGACGACGAGGTCGTGGAACCCGGGCAGCGCGGCGTCCGCGAAATCGTCCCCGGCGGTGACGCACCCGGCCGGTCCGGCGAGCCGTGCCGTGATCGCGGCGAGGCCGACGATCGCTGTCGTCGCGACCGATCCGCGCGCTCCGACGAGCCAGAGTCCGGTCCGGCCGAGGCCGTGCTCGTCCGGGATGGTGTCCGCCAGGTGCATCGTCGCTCCTCGTCGTCAGCGCGCCGGCGTCGGTGCGGGCGCTCGCCCGGCGACGTCGCCAGGCTCGATGAGACGCACCCTATGCCACTTCCGTCGACGTGCCAACAAAAGCCGCAAGGCAGTTGCGCACAGAGGTGTGAAGCGCATGCAGAAGTGATCGGCTCCTGCCCGTCCGAAGAATCCGCTTGCGCGCGCCGTCGGACGGATCAACACTGGCCAGGAGCGGTACCGGATCCCTGGCGCGCCCACCAGCGTCGGAGCGGACGAGGAACGGGGGGCGATGGGCGCCGGGCAGGACGAGACAGATGGTCCGACCACGCCGGACGAGGGCACCGCTCACAGCGAGGGCGCCGGACCCAGCGAGGGCACCAGGCTCGACGTGAGCAGCGACGCGTTGGGCGCCTCGACGAGAGCGGTGCCACGGTCGACAGACCTCGTGCCGCGCAGCATCCAGTCCGTAGCCGCGTGGTCGTGGCGGCTGGTCGCGATCGTGCTCGGCGCCGCGTGCGTCGTGTGGCTCGTGTCCTACCTCAAGGTCCTCGTCGTCGCGGTCGCCGTCGCCCTCCTGCTCACTGTCCTCCTCCAGCCTTTCGCCCGCGTGCTCCGCACACGCCTGTACTTCTCCCCGGTGCTCGCCTCGGCCACGGCGCTCGTCGCGCTCCTCGCCGGCGTCGTCGGTCTCGTGGTCGTCGCCGGCCTGGAGATCGCCAGCGGTCTCGCCGACCTCGGCGGCAAGGCCGAGCAGGGCATCCAGCAGCTCCTCGACGCCCTGGCGAGCGGCCCGCTGCACCTCGACTCCGACGAGATCGACGGCTATCTCGACGAGATGTCGTCGGCCGTCCAGGGCGGATCATCCTCGGTCGCGTCCGGGGCCCTGACCGTGACGACGACCGTCACCGAGGTGCTCTCGGGCGGGCTCATCGCCCTCTTCTGCACCTTCTTCTTCCTCTTCGACGGCCGGCGCATCTGGACGTGGATCGTCGGTCTGCTGCCACGTCACGCACGCGAGCGCACCCACCAGGCCGGCCGGCGCGGGCTCGTCACCCTCGCGTCCTACGTCCGGACCCAGATCCTCGTCGCGTTCATCGACGGGCTCGGGGTCGGGATCGGAGCGGCGATCATCGGTGTCCCGCTCGCGGTGCCGCTCGGGGTCCTCGTCTTCCTCGGCGCATTCGTGCCGCTCGTCGGGGCAGTCGTCACGGGGGCCGTCGCCGTGCTCGTCGCCCTCGTCGCGAACGGCTGGGTGACGGCGCTGATCATGCTCGGCGTGGTTCTCCTCGTCCAGCAGATCGAGGGGCACGTGCTCCAGCCATGGCTCATGGGCCACGCCGTCTCGCTCCACCCGGTGGCGGTCGTGCTCGTCGTGACGGGCGGGACGCTCGTGGCCGGGATCCTCGGCGCCCTCTTCGCGGTGCCGCTCGCCGCGGTGCTCAACACGGTGGTCCTCTACTTCCACGGGCACGACAAGTTTCCCGAGCTCGGCTTCGAGGACCATGTGTCCCTGCGCCCGAGCGGCCGACGGGCGGTGATGATCACCGCGGCTGCGCGGCACGTCGGTGAGCCCGGCCCGACGACGAGGCTGCGCACCTGAGCGTCCGAGCCTCGGGAACGGCCCCGGCGCCGGGTCAGAGCCTGAGCGGGTCCTTCGCGCCGAGCGCGTTGGTGACGAAGCTGATGCAGCGCGCCTGGGGCGCCTCCCACCCGTCGGCCTTGCCGCGGGGGTAGACGTTCATGTCGGCGGTGAAGAACTTCTCCGTCATGTCGACGACGAGGTCGGAGCCCGGGCGCAGGTAGTAGAGGAGGAACGCGCCGCCCTGGTTCCACTTGCTCGTGGGGTAGAGGAGGAACGCAGCGCCGGTGTCGAGGTTGACCCACTCGTGGCAGCCGATGCCTCCGCCGTTGCCGACAGGGACCTCAGAGCCCGTCCAGATGTCCGAGCGGTCCTTGGAGACGATCCACATTGGTGCTGTTTCCCTTCGAGTCGACCGCGCCAGAGTACCGATCGGTGGGCACCGTGGCGGCGACTCGCAGGGTGATCAGCGGGTGGACTTGGGCTGCGTCGGCCCGGTGCCGGCCGCTGCCCAGTGGGCCGGGCGCTCGAGCGCCGCGGGGATGCGGGTCGCCGCGTCGCCCCGGGCTGCCTGGACCTGCATCTGCGTGAGGAAGAGCGCGCCACTGAGGTCGGCGCCCCGCAGGTCGGTGTCCCGCAGGTCTGCGCCGATGAGGTCTGCACGGTAGAGGGTGGCGCGCGAGAGGTCGGCTGCCACGAGGACGGCGCCGCGCAGGTTCGCCCCGGAGAGGTCGGCGCCCGGCATCCGCGCACCGACGAGATCGGCGCCGCGGCCGACCCGCTTGGGCAGCCGTGCGCGCCGTGCTCGGACGACCGCCTCTCGCGCCGCCTCGCTCGCCGCGAGGAGGAGCGTGTTGACGTCCGTCCGGTGCGAGGCGACGTCGACGCCCGCGATCGTCTCGGGCTCCGTGACGGTCAGCCGCTCGGTCGCGTCGAGCGCGGCGCGCAGCTGCTCGGCGAGCGGCCCCGACGGGTGGAGGTCGAGCGCCTCCGTGAGGTACCACAGGAGCTCGTGGAGGTGGCGCATCGTGGCGAACACGTCGAACATGAGGCGCGCCGAGCCCGGCTCGGCCCGCCAGTCCGTCCCGTGGAACGTCACCTGCGCGACCTTCTGACCCGCGCCGAAGCACTCGTACACGGTGCAGCCCGGGAAGCCCTTCTCTCGCAGCGTCGTGTGGATGCCGCACCGGAAGTCGCCCTGGAGGTTGACGCACGGGTCGCCCGCCGCCTTGGTGAACGCGAAGTCGTTGGACCGCGCGAACGGCAGGGCCACGCAGCACAGCGCGAAGCACCGGGAGCAGTCGGCCCGCAGGTCGAGGCGCTCCCGGTCCGGGACGGAGGGATCAGGCACGTTGGTGAGCGTACTGCGGTGGCCCGTCGAAGCGCCCGAGCGGGTTGCCGCAGCCATAGGTGAGGGCTACCAGGAAGGGCGTCCTGGCAACACGGAAAGGCTCCAGTCGCTGCATACGCGGCGGAACCCCGGAGTGTCGACGTTGTCGCTACGGCCGTCGGAGCTCGGGCCTTCGTCCGCCGGGAGGAGGCCATCGTCTTCCCGACGGTTCCACCATGCAAGGCAGCGCCCGTAGCCGGTCTTCGACGGGAAGGAGATCCCCAGAGGCTGAGAACCATCGTCCAGGACGAGGTCGCGGACGTGCTGGGCGATCAGGGTGGTCGCTGCTCGATTCTCCCCGGTCGCGATGCTCGACGTCAGGAGGGTGACCCCGACCGAACGGAGATCGGCGGCGAGCGCATCATTCAAGGTGTTGAGTGTGTCCGGATGATCGATCAGCACCCACCAGCCCTCCAGTGGCATACGAATGGGGAGCAGTGAACGCTCCATCTGCCAGTCGACCGACACCGCCCAGGGGGTGTCCAACCCGTTGTCGAGTGCGTCCTGTGTGACGTCTCGGACGTACTCGTCGACATCCTGTCCGGCGGCCTGGGCATCAGCTGCGAGAGCCTGGCGGTTCTTGCGGAACGCCTGCAAAGTCTCGGCGAAGCAGCACTCCGGCGAGTCGCCGAAGTAGACCGTGCGACCGATCGTGTCGAAGCGTCCACGCACCTCCTTGACGGTCCGAGGCAGCGCTCCGACATGGCCGTTCGGCAACGAGGCGAGCGGTCCGGATCGCCGTGTGTAGCGGTCCTTCGCAACCCGGAACGCGAGTTCTCCTGTGGCAGGGGCCAGCCGCACACCGGTACTCGAGCAGGTGCGCGACTCAGGGCTCGCGATCACGCCGGGACGTCGCTCACGAACGCCTCGGCGGCGCCCAGCACTTCCGCGGCTCGTAGGTCCCTGACGAAGGTGACGGGTGTGCTCTCGCCCAGGCGGGGGTTGGAACCCACCATCCACGCGAGCGCGACGCTGCTCCCCTCGGCATCCTTGAGGATCCTCCACGTTCGGTAACCCAGGACCAAGCGATCAAGCTTGTCCTGACCGGGTCGGGTTCCCTCGGCCCACTTTTTCGGGAGCGAGCGCGATCCGGCACCTGACATCGCGGCGACGACCGAGGCTCCGAGCCCGTCGACGAGCTCTCGGACGAGATCCGGTACGGGCATACGGGTCGCATCGGCATGCGTGGTGATGATTCGGGATGCCATACAGCAACTATGCGGCCAGAGTGTCTTGGATTCAACCCGGATGAGCCGCATAGCGAACGGATATGAGCCGGAAGGTCGCTGGATTCGATCGCCGCCGGTCTAGATCAGTGCCCTGCTCGGATCAGTTCGACCCGAGGAACGTCCGCCCGCCTTGGTGACGCGAAGTCGGTCGAGCGAACGGCAGGGCCACGCGGCACAGCGCGAAGAGCTCATCGGTGCTCATGGTGCGGGCGGTTCCTCTCGGCGCCTGTCGTCTCGTACTTCGCCATGAACGACGTCGAGGGCCCTCCGAACCGTCCCGATCCCTACGACGTCTCGGGGGCGGAGCACGCCGGATGGTCAGCGCGATCTGCCCTCGAGCACAGCTCCCGCAGCACCACTTTCGCGTCGGTGCCGACCGGGATCGCGTCTGGCCTTTCGCCCGCGCCTGCGAGCCACTCCTCAGGGGACTCGCAGTAGCGCAACGACCGACTCTCGGAGTCGGCGAGGACGATGTTGGCATCACCTTGGTGAGCTGAGGCCATGTCAGAGAATGCCGCCTGGCAGAGGGTCAGCTCCAGAACGGGGGGTTCGTCACGCGGACCGCAGGCCCTCAGCGTGGCCACGACCCCGACGACGACGACGAGCACCCCGAGACGGGCCGGCCACCGACGTGCACCCTCGCTCGATGGCACCACGGGCTGACCTCCTCGAGCGCTGGGGACCAGACAATCATGCAGGGTGCCCGCACCGACGTTGGGCTGACTTCAGATGTCTCTCGGCCGGATGGTGATGACGCTGTCGTCGCTGTTCACGGTGATGCGCAGTTCAAGAGTGGAGTCGCTGGCGCTGGTGGCCACGGTTCGCGTGAGGTCGGTTAGTGAGGCCAGGTCGACATCTGCATCGGCCTGCACGTCCAGCGTGCCGATCGGTGTGACACGAGCTCTCGTTCCATCGTCGAAGAGCTGGATGGCTGGCCATGCGACGCTGTCGATGCCGTCGATCGCGAGCAGGTCGCCCGCAGCGGCGACCATCCGCAGGCGCAACGCGACGACGTCCGCGTCCGAGGTGTAGAAGAGCTGAACGTCTGGGATCTGGGCCACGACGTAGCGGTAGAAGAGCCCAGGATGGTGTCGCTCGTCGATGAGCACCAGGCTCGTGGTGAGAGTCAGCGCGGCCACCACCACTGTTGCGGCTCGCTGACGTCGAGTGCTCGAGAAGCGGGTCTGCAGGTGAGCTCTTGGGTGCCTCCGGCGGGACGATCGTTCGTCTGTGCTGTGTGGCGCCTGTCGGGCCGAGCCCACGGTGTTCCCCTCGTTCGTTTGGACCGGGTCGTTCGACCATGCGCCCCGCGTGGAGCAGAAGCAAGAGCGTTTCGCGGAGGTCTGGCGGAGAACGCCGGCTGGGTCGTGCCGGTCTGTACGCTGCTGGCCAGGAGCGTCGGTCGAGGGGATGAGCATGCGTGCTGTCAGTGTCCGATCGCGTCGGCTGGCTGTCGTGCTCGCGTTCGTGCTCGTCGCGGGGGGTGTGGTCGCCGCAGTGGTGGGTGTGGTCCGTTGGCTCGAGCCGGTGACCAGCTCGACGGGTCACGTGGCCGTACCGATGCAGCTGCGCTCGTCGGACGGCGTGGGTGCCGACCTCGTGCTCGAGGTCGACCAGAAGCCGTACCCCGAGGTCTCGGTGTGGGGCGTATCGACTGGTGGGCTGCCCGACCGGGACTACCGATCCGAGCCCATCGGCGTCGTGACGGTCCGTACCTACGAGGCGTCGCTCAGCGAGCAGCTTCTCTCGCGTGCTGACGCGCTGCTGCGCGGGGTCGCGCTCCTCGTGGCGGCCCTCGCCCTGCGCCCGGTGCTCGTCGCGATCTCTCAGGGTCGCCCGTTCCGACCGGCGCATCACCGCCTGATCAACGTGGTGGCGGTCTGCGTCGTCGCCGGTGCCTACGTGGCGCCGATCCTTCCATGGTGGGCGAGCGCGCTGGTGCTCTCGAGGCTGGACGACGCGTACGGGATGTCGACGAGCCCGCCGCACCACTTCGAGGCGTTCGTCGTCGCGGCGCTCATCGTGCTTGTCGGCGCGATCGTGCGCGCGAGCGCGCCCGACCCGGATGACGAGCAGCGTGAGCTCATCGCCGATCACGTCGAGCGCTGATCCCCCCGGCGACGGACGTCCCGGGGAGGTAGCCACACGCCCACGAACCGCGAGCGAGGGTCGCGCACCTGGACCGAGACGAGGCGGGAGGTCCACTCGATGACGAGGGCGTCGAGGTTCTCCTGCCCGTCGATTTCCCAGAGCACGCGCCTGACCGTCACCAACGTCATGACACAGAACATCTAGGCCCGCGCAACGGCCGAACGCCCGGCCGATCGTGATGATATGATGCTTACTAAGCATCAACTCTAGGTCGGAGAGATCATGTACGTAGCCCCCGTCCTCACGGACGAAGAACAAGAGGTTCGCGTAGCCATCCAGGACCTGAGCGAATCCCTGAGGCACCAGGTTGGTCAGGCCCGCCGTTGGACGGCCCCACTTCGTCGAATGACTTTCGCTCGCAATGTGCAGGGATCGAACAGCATTGAGGGCATCAATGCGAGCGTCGATGAGGTGGCAGCCATTGCCCAAGGTGAGAAACCGGCTACCGTCGACGAGGAGACTGAGCGGGCCCTTGCTGGCTACCAATTGGCGATGACCTACGTGCTTCAACTCGCCGAGGATCCTGTCGTAGTAGACCCCACCCTTATCCGCAGTTTGCACTACATGGTGACATCGTACGATCTCACGAAGCGACCCGGGCGGTATCGCAAAGGGCCGGTCTTCGTTCAGCAGGAGCTTACTGGGGACATCGTGCACGAGGGAGCCGAAGCGGATGCGCTGCCTGCATTGATGAAAGAACTGGCTGAATCTATCGAGGAAGGCGGTGACAGCCTCGTCAACGCAGCCATGGCGCACCTGAACTTTGTCCTTATTCACCCGTTCAAGGATGGTAATGGACGTATGGCACGCGTGCTGCAGTCCCTCGTGCTCGCCGCGGACGGCGCCATCTCGCCCATATTCCTCTCCATCGAGGAGTATCTCGGTCGCCACACGCAGGCTTACTACGATGTCCTCGCCACTGTGGGCAAGGGGGAGTGGCGCCCACGGTCAGCGACAACCGAGCAGGTGCGCCCCTGGATCCGCTTTATCCTTACCGCCCACTACAATCAGGCTAAGGAGCGCGCGTCCCGCATCGCCGCCGCAGGCGAGGCGTCGATGGCTCTCAGTGAACTACTTGAAACCGCCGGTGTAGATGATCGAGCAATGGAAGCGCTGTACGACGCCCTGTTTGGCGCAACCGTCACACGCGGCCGCTATATCACCTCACTCGCCGAGGCGAGCACAGAGATCACCCCGCAGACGGCCACGCGCGATCTCACCAAACTCGCCCAGGCGGGACTCCTTACGGCGATCGGGGAAAAGCGAGGCCGCGCCTACACCGCAGCAGATAAGCTCGTCGATCTTCGGCGAGAGGTCGGCCTCGGGCGCGCGTGGAAGCACGTAGATCCTTTTGCTCGGTTGTGAGACACAGATGCTCCGAAGCTACTGCCACTTCCAGTGTAGGGCGACGATGTGCAGGACCACGGGTGAGTCCCTCCCTGATCGTGAGCCTTGCCACCGCCACCGTCGGTCATCGCTCGCTATGGTCAGACAACTGTTCCACGGGCGCCCCACAGACCGCAGACGCCATTGCACGGCAACGACACGTCCGCGCCCCACAGCTGGTCAGGGCCGGTCGCGGCGAACGCGCACTGGACCAGGTTGGGCTGGGTCTCTGGCCCGCTCCCGGGGGCGGCTGAGCCACAGGCCCCGGTGGGCCTGGCGAATCACCTGGGGCTGACCTGCCCCATCACGTAGACGACCCCGCCCGCATCGTCGCGGATCACGGAGGCGCGCACCTCGGCCGGCACCACAACGCCGTCGTGACCGAGATACCGCCGGACCAGCCGGAACGAGCTGACAGTCCCGTCGCGGAGCGCACCCAGCCGCGCGGCCTCCTCAGCATGGTCACCCGGGTCGATGATCTCCGCCTCCAGTCGCCCGACCAGGTCCGCCGGGACGCGCCCCACCATCGCCGTGAACGCCGGGTTGACCCGCAACATGCGCCCGTCCGAACCACTGAGCACCATGCCTGTCGGCGCATCGTCGAACACGTGCCGGAACTTCTGCTCGCTATCAGCCAGTTCACCCTGGGTGCGCCTGACAGCACTGACGTCCCGCCCCACCGAGATGACCTCGCGAACTGTCCCGTCCTCGTCGCGCAACGCCTTGCTGCGCGTGTCGAACCACCGCTCGCCGCCGTCGCGGTGGCGCACCCTGTGGGTGGCGCGGCCGTCGTGCACCGTGGTGGGGTCGAGCGAGGCGAGGCGCGCGACGGACTCGGGGTGCAGATGGTCCAGCACCGGGGTGCCGACGAGCTGTTGCGGTGTCCAGCCGACCAGCCCCTGCGCGGTGGAGGAGGCGTAGGTGATGACGTGCTCCGGCGTCGTCACGAGGATGAGCTCGTCCGCCGCCCCGAGCGGGACGGGTGCCGGGGCGCTGGCGTCGAACATGTCCGGTCCCACCGTCCAGCGCAGAGCACGCGTCAGCCGCTCGGACGGCGGCTCGGGCATGCCGAAGTACCAGCCCTGCGCCGTGTCGCACCCCAGCGCGACGAGCTGGGCAGCCTGGTCCGCGTCCTCGATGCCTTCGGCGCAGACCCGCAGGCCGAGGACGTGCGCGGTCTCGATGACCATGCGGACGAGCACGGCGTCCTGGGCGCTGCGAGCGACGTTTTCGACGAACGACCGGTCGATCTTGACGGTCGTCAGCGGCAGTGCCCGGAGCATCGTCAGGGAGGAGTGCCCGGTGCCGAAGTCGTCCAGCGCGATCTGCACACCGTGCCCGCGGAGCTCGCGCAGCTGCTCCGCGGTGGCCTCGAGGTCGGCGACCGCCGCGGTCTCGGTGATCTCCAGGCACAGCCGCCGGGCGGCGAGCCCGGAGTCCTCCAGTGCGCTGAGGACGACGGCGACGAACCCGGGCTGGGCAAGCTGGACCGGGGAGACGTTCACCGCGACGGTGAGCTCGTCGTCGACGCCGACGGTCGAGACGGCTCCCTGGCGGCACGCGGTGCGCAGCACCCACTCGCCCAGGTCGTTGATCAGCCCCGTCTGCTCGGCCACGGGGATGAACTGGTCCGGGGGCACGTTGCCGAGGACCGGGTCGTGCCACCGGGCGAGCGCCTCGACGCCGATGACCCGCCCGGACGGCAGGTCGACGACCGGCTGGTAGTGCACCGTCAACGATCCCTGGTCGATCGCCGCGCGGAGGCTGCGCTCCATCCGTCGGCGGGCGGTCGTGGCCTCGGAGGTCTCCTGACCGGTCCGGATCTGCGGGTCGTACAAGGTGGATCGTCCGCGCCCCTGCTCCTTGGCGCGGTACATCGCGATGTCGGCCTGCTTGAGCAGCACCTCGAGCGACGTCACGAGCACGCTCGGCAGGCTGAGGTCGGAGTGGGCGACCCCTACGCTCGCGCCGATCGTCACGGTGCGCTCGGTGACCGCCCCGGCGGCGTCGGCGAGCTCGACGACGAAGGGTGCGGCGGCCTCCAGGACGAGCCGGGACGCGAGCGCACCCGCCTGCGCGACGGTCAGCGGAGACGTGGCCAGGATGGCGAACTCGTCGCCACCGAGGCGCACGACGACGTCACCGACCCGCGACACCGACAGGAGCCGGCTCGCGAACTGGGTGAGGACCTGGTCACCGGCACCGTGACCGAGCTGGTCGTTGACGTCCTTGAACCGGTCGAGGTCGACGTAGAAGAGCACGGCCTGCCAGCTCGTCCCGGCATCTGCGCGCTGGAGCTCGAGGGACTGGATCTGCTCGATGAGGTACCGGCGGTTGGGCAGCATGGTCAGTGGGTCGTGCCACGACTGGTGGGCGTACTGCCGGGCGAGCCGCTCGAACACCGTCGAGACGAACGCGACCCCGAGGGACCCGTCCTCCCACTCGACCACCACGGCGTCGGCGGCGGTGCCGGGGGAGCGGCGCGCGATGACGGCTGACGCCGCGGCCGCGACCGTGGAGTCGTGCCCCATGACGAGCGACGGCTCGAGGATCATCTCGAGGATGGGTGTCCGGGCGTGCAGGAGGCGTCCGTAGCCGAGCCGTCCGGTCATGGTCATCTCGAACCAGGACCGGGCCACGAGCACCGGCCCGTCGGGCCCTCGCAGGACGACGCAGCGCAGGTCCTCCTCGCGCCGGAAGAGCTCGTCGAGCTCGTTGGCGCGGATGGTCGCGTCGACGACCACGGCAGCGACGGAGAGGTCACCGAGCAGGCCGCCGGTCGTGCCTGCCGCGCGGTCGCGGACCCACTCCATCACCGTGGCGTCCGCAGCCCGACCTGCCGAGACAGAGCGCGTGACGCGCCCTGAGCCCGGAGCGATCATGCCAGTCCGAGCAGTACCGTCATCGTCCACGGGCGCCTCATCGGCTGCCCGTGACGGCTTCTGAGGACGCCGACCTGACGGCTGGGCGAACAGCAGACGGCTAGCTGGGGTCCGTCCCGAGGAACGTCCGCAGCGCCTGCACCACGAGCGCGTGGTCGTCGAGCTGCGGGAGCCCCGACACGACCGCGACGCCGACGAGCCCCGTGCCCGCTACGACGAGCGGGAACCCGCCGCCGTGCGCCGCGTAGAGCGCCGGGTCGAGGGCGTGCTTGTCGTCGAAGGTCACGCCCTCCTCGCGGGCTTCCTGCCCGAGGTAGAGCGAGCTGTGGCCGAAGCGCCGCACGGCCCGCGTCTTGCGCTCGATCCACGAGACGTGGTCGGTGCTCGAGCCCGGCAGGGCCGCCCGGAACACCTGCTGGTCGCCGATGCTGATGTCGATCGTCACGGGTGCCTGCTGCGCGCGGGCGGCCTCGACGAGCGTGCGGCCGAGCTCCCACGCGTCGTCGTGCGTGAGCGACCCGAGCTGGAGCTCGGCCTCCTGCGCGGCGATCTCGTCGAGCGGGATCCAGGCGGGTGTCGCGTCGGTCATGATTCCCCTTCGGTGGCGGTACGGGTCGGCAGCGGTGCGTGTCAGACGAGGCCTGCGTCGTGGACGCAGATCGCGACCTGCACCCGGTTCTCGGCCTCGAGCTTGGTGAACAGGCGTCCCACGTGCGACTTCACCGTGGCGACGCTCATGTAGAGCGAGGTCGCGATCTCCGCGTTCGACAGCCCCTGGCCGATCGCGACGGCCACCTCGCGCTCACGGTCGGTGAGCCGGGCGAGGCGGTCGAGCGCCGGCTGGCTCCGGGACCCGGAGGTGTCACGCACGACGCTCGCCATGAGCTGGGCGGTGACGGTGGGCGAGAGCATGGGGTGCCCGGCGGCGACGGTCCGGACGGCGGCGACGATCTGCTCGGGCGCCGTGTCCTTGAGCAGGAAGCCCTGCGCGCCGATCCGCAGGGCGGACAGCACCATGTCGTCCGTGTCGAAGGTCGTGAGCACGATGACCTTGGTGCCGGGATTGGCTGCGAGCACCTGCTCCGTCGCGGCGAGGCCGTCGAGGCGCGGCATGCGGATGTCCATGAGGACCACGTGGGGCCGCGTATGGGCGATGACGGCGACGCCCTCCAGCCCGTCGGGCGCCTCGCCGACGATCTCCACGTCCTTGTCGCCGCCGAGGATGAGCCGCAGCCCGGCGCGCACGAGGGCGTCGTCGTCCACGAGGACGACGCGGATGGTGGTTTCAGCGGGAGGAGTCATGTCGGCCACGGGAGCCAGGCTCTCACGACGAACTGCCCACCCTGGTCCACGCCGTGCGTGAGCTCGCCCCCGGCGAGCTTCGCCCGCTCGGCCAGACCAGCCAGTCCCATGCCCGACGTCGGCAGCTCGGCGGACGGGTCGCCGTCTGCGGTCGCCTCGGGGATGGGGTTGCGGAGCACGATGTTCAGGCGCCCGCCCGGCACCCCGGAGAGACGGAGCTCGACCGGCGCGCCGGGCGCGTGCTTGCGCGCGTTCGTCAGCGCCTCCTGGATGATCCGGAAGGAGTTGCGGCTCGTCGTGTCGGCCAGCGAGCCGAGCTCCTCGGCCGTCCGGGGCAGGACCGTGCAGCTCACGACCGTGCCCGCGGCGCGGCTCTCGTCGACGAGGTCGGGCAGGGCCGCGAGCGTCGGCTGGGGGCGGTCCGGGTCGCTCGCGCCCGCGTCGACGTCGCGCAGCACGCCGAGCACCTCGCGCAGCTCGGTCAGGGCGAGGTAGGCGTTGTCGCGGATGATCGTCGCGGTGGCCCGGGTCTCGTCGCGCGTGAGGTCGCCGCGATAGGCGAGGGCGCCGGAGTGCATCGCGACGAGCGAGATGCGGTGCGCGAGCACGTCGTGCATCTCGCGGGCGATGCGGGAGCGCTCCGCCGTGCGCGCCTGGTCCACGCGCGCAGCCTGCTCGCGCTCGGCGCGGACCGCCCTCTCCTCGAGGTTCTGCAGCGTCTCGCGGCGACCGCCGATGTAGAAGCCGATCGCGACGCAGATGACGTAGACGAGCGCGCCCGTGAGGATGATCGCCCACCACGGCGTGGGGTCGTCGGGGTTGACGACGAGCTCGTACGCGTACGCGGAACCGAGCCAGACGGCGCCGACCGGCAGCACCTCCCGCCACCGGCGGCGCGCCGAGACGGAGATGACGATGATCCCCAGGGCCCCGACGCTGAACGAGGAGAACGCGGAGATGAGCGACACCACGAGCGCGATCGTCAAGGGGTGCTTGCGGCGCCACGGCAGGAGGATCACCGAGACGATCCCGAGGGCGAGGTCGACGACGAAGAACCACGGCGCGACCGTCGTGGTGTCCTCGAGCGTCACCGCGAAGGTCAGCATCCCCACGAGCAGCGCCGCCAGGACCCGCCACGTCTTGCCCCACGTGCCGAGCGGCGGCGGGGAGTAGGTGGGCAGGGTGGAGCGCGAGGGCATGAGCGCCAGCCTAGGCGGAGCTCCGGTCGCGGTGACACTGCCACAGGTCGCTGCCGGGTGCGTCGCACCCCCTACCAAAGACGCGCCGGTCCGCGCCGGATGCCCGATGCGCGCGGGCCCTCGGGAGGAGGAGGCTGGACCCATGATCACAGTGGAGAGACTCACCAAGAGATACGGCGCGTTCACCGCCGTCGACAACGTGTCGTTCGAGGTTCGCCCGGGTCGTGTGACGGGCTTCCTCGGACCGAACGGGGCAGGCAAGTCGACCGCCATGCGGATGATGTGCGGCCTCACCCCACCGAGCGCCGGGACGGCCACCGTCTTCGGCAAGCCGTTCGCCGAGCTCGTCAACCCCGGCCGCCGCGTCGGTGTCCTCCTCGACGCCTCCGCGCAGCACGCAGGCCGCACCGGGCGCGAGGTCCTCGCGCTCACCGCACTGACGATGGGCGTGGACAAGCGCAGGGTCGACGAGATGCTCGAGCTCGTCGGGCTCAACCCCAAGGAGGCGAGCCGCCGCGTCCGCAACTACTCCCTCGGGATGCGCCAGCGCCTCGGCATCGCGAACGCCCTCATCGGTGATCCTCAGATGCTCATCCTCGACGAGCCGGTCAACGGCCTCGACCCCGCCGGCATCCGGTGGATGCGCTCCCTCCTGCGCGGTTTCGCCGCCGACGGAGGGACCGTCCTCCTCTCGTCGCACCTGCTCCTCGAGATGGATGCCATCGCCGACGACCTCGTCGTCATCGGGCACGGGAAGATCGTCGCGCAAGGTGCCAAGGCCGAGCTGCTCGCCGTCGCGGGCTCCGTCGTGTCGAGCCTCGACGACGCGGGCCTGCTCGCAGCGCTCCAGCAGGCCGGCATCGAGGCAACCACCCGGCCGAGCGGCGGTCTGAGCACGCCCGCCAGCGCCGAGGAGGTCGGGCGCGTCGCGCTCGCGGCCGGCATCGTGCTCACCGGTCTCGGTGCGGCAGAGAACAACGGGCTCGAGGAGCTCTTCTTCGACCTGACGTCGGAGCACGGTCGCGAGGAGGTCGGAGCAGCATGAGCACCACGACACAGTCCACGGTGAAGACCACCCCCACACGGACGCAGCCCATCACGGCGATCCCGTTCACCCGCCTCCTGCACGTCGAGCTCCGCAAGCAGCTCGACACCCGTGCGGGTCGCTGGCTGCTCATCACGCTCGGCCTCATCACCGCGATCGTCATGGTGATCCAGGTGTGGGTGAGCGACCCCGAGTACCTGACCTTCATGGACCTCGCCCTCGGTGCAGCGACCCCGCAGATGTTCCTCCTGCCGGCCATCGGCATCATGGCGGCGACCAGCGAGTGGTCGCAGCGCACCGGGATGGTGACCTTCACGCTCGAGCCACGGCGCGGCCGGGTCATCGCGGCCAAGCTCATCAGTGCCCTCGGCTTCGGTGTCGCAGCGGTCTTCGCCGCGATCGTCCTCGCCGCCGTCGCGAACGTCGCCGGCATGGCCCTCCAGGACGGTGCCGGTACGTGGACGGTGGAGTGGGACCTGCTCGCAGGCTTCTTCCTCATGCAGCTGCTCGTCGTCGCCCAGGGTGTCGCGTTCGGCATGATCCTGCTCAACACCCCGGCAGCGCTCGTCGCCTACTACGTGCTGCCGACCGTGCTCACGCTCCTCGGGGCGCTCATCTCGTGGATGCGGACGCCCGTCCAGTGGCTCGACATGAACAGCACCACCGGCCCGCTCCTCATGGGTTCGATGGACGGCGACGCGTGGGCGAAGCTCGCGGTCTCCAGCCTCGTGTGGGTCATCCTCCCGCTCGCGGCCGGCACCTGGCGGGTGCTCCACCGCGAGGTGAAGTGACCGCCGGACCGGCGAGCTGACTCTCCCGGTCAGCCGCCGGTCAGCCGCCCGCCAGCCGGGCGAGCAGCTCCATCTCCTCGCCGC
>NZ_JBDYKL010000020.1:0-74459 GCF_040012415.1 Sanguibacter sp. 25GB23B1 | reverse complement strand
CCGACCCAGTCGGTCCTGACGATCACGTCCAACGTCGTCTACGGCAAGGCGACCGGGTCCTTCCCGTCCGGCCACCGACCACCACCGCACACCAGACTCTCCCGGAAGGTCGTCACGATGAGCACCAGGGTCGTCCCCCTCGCCCCGATCGACGGCAGCGCGTGTGCTCTCGACCTCGTGGGTGACGCCGTGGCGGCGAGCCCTGCGCCCACCGACGCTGCGCAGAACGCCGCCGCGACGACCGCCGCGATCCTCGGGGACAAGGACTTCGTCGCCCCCGAGCACCGGGCGACCGGTGTGGGCACGGGCGGCCTGGAGATCACCGCCCTCGACCGGGGCGACAAGTTCGCGCAGATGCGGGCCGGGACGCTCGGCGCCATCCACTCGTGGGAGCTCGTCACGGCGGTCGACGGCCCGGGCACACGGATGACCGTGTTCTTCTCAGGCTGCCCGTTGCGCTGCCTCTACTGCCACAACCCCGACACCATGCAGATGAAGAACGGGGAGACGGTCACCTCCGAGGAGCTCCTGCGTCGCATCCTGCGCTACAAGCCGGTCTTCACGTCGACCGGGGGCGGGCTGACCATCTCGGGCGGTGAGGTGCTCATGCAGCCCACCTTCGCGGCGACGCTCCTGGCCGGCGCGAAGGCCGCCGGGATCCACACGACCATCGACACGTCCGGCTACCTCGGCGCCGCCTGCAGCGACGAGATGCTCGAGACGATCGATCTCGTCCTCCTCGACGTCAAGAGCGGCGACCCCGAGACGTACAAGAAGGTCACCGGCCGCGAGCTGCAGCCCACGCTCGACTTCGGCCGACGCGTCGCGGACAAGGGTGTCGAAATCTGGCTCCGGTTCGTGCTCGTCCCCGGACTCACGGACGACACGGCGAACGTCGAGGCTGTCGCGGACTACGCCGCGACGCTCCCCACCGTGACCCGCGTCGAAGTCCTCCCGTTCCACCAGATGGGCCGGGACAAGTGGGCGAGCCTCGGCATGCGCTACGAGCTCGAGGACACTCCTCCGCCCACCACGCAGGAGACCGAGCAGGTCCGGGACATCTTCCGCGCGCGGGGCCTGTCCGTCTACTGAGGTGCTCTGAGGGCACGACGTGCTTCACGGGGGCGGACCTGGCAGGGTGGGGTCATGGCTATCACCGAGATCCAGCTCTTCTCCGTCCCGGTCACCGACCAGGACCGCTCGCGCGACTTCTACCGCGACGTCCTCGGCTTCCAGGTGCTGGGAGACCAGCAGTTCACCCCAGAGATGCGGTGGGTGCAGCTCGCCCCGCCACGGGGGACCACGGCGATCACTCTCGTCACGTGGTTCCCGACGATGAAGCCGGGCGACCTCAAGGGGATCGTGCTCGAGACGGACGACCTCGATGGCGACGTCGAGCGACTGACGCGAGACGGCGTCGTCTTCGAGACGCCGATCGAGGAGCAGCCGTGGGGGCGCTTCGCGACCTTCAGCGACCCGGACGGCAACGGCATCGTCCTCCAGCACACGACCAACAGGGTGCTCATCTGATTCACGGGCACCGCGACGGTACAGTGCCTGGCAGAGATGTGACCGGGCGAGAGCACGACGGCCTCACGCAGGTCGGACGAGACACGAGGGTCGACGATGAGTGACGCACAGCAGCTCGAGCAGTCCGTACGCCCGGACGCGGACGGGGTCCTGCGCCGCCAGGTCCCGGCCGACCTGGCCCGCTCGTGGCTGCTCGTGCCGGGGACCGACCCGGAACGCATCGCCCAGGCCGCCCGCTCCTCGGCCGACGCGGTCGTCATCGACATCGAGGACGCCGTCGATCCCTCGCGCAAGCGCGAGGCGCGCGAGACGGTCGGGAGCTGGCTCGGGTCGCAGGGCGAGGCGTGGGTGCGCGTCAACGACGCGACCACGGAGTTCTGGGAGGACGACCTCCGTGAGCTGCGGGGAGCCCCGGGCCTCCTCGGGGTCATGCTCGCCAAGACCGAGGATGCCGACCAGGTCGCCCGCACGCACGCGATCCTCGGGTCGGACGTGCGGATCGTGGCCCTCGTCGAGTCGGCCCAGGGGATCGAGGACGCCACCTCGATCGCCAGGGCGCCCGGGACGTTCCGTCTCGCGTTCGGCAGCGGCGACTTCCGACGCGACACCGGCATGAGCGCCGACAAGGAAGCGATGGCCTACCCGCGTGCCCGGCTCGTCGTCGCGAGCCGTGTCGGTGGGCTCCCCGGACCCATCGACGGTCCGACGGTCGGGGAGTCGCACCCCGTGCTGCGAGAGCAGTCCGGCGTGACGGTGATGATGGGGATGACCGGGAAGCTGTGCCTGACCGCCGACCAGACGCCTGTCGTCAACGAGGTGATCAGCCCGATGCGGACGGACGTCACGTGGGCCTACGACTTCCTCGCGGACTTCCGCGCGCGGGGCGAGGTCGTCCGCGACGGCAGCGACCTCCCGCGGCTCGGGAGAGCCCGCAAGATCGTCACCCTGGCTGAGGCCTTCGACGTCAGTCCCGTGTGACGGCGGGACGTATGCGCCTCACGGAGCTCAACGCGGCCTCGCGCGACGCCGCCGCCGCGGTCCTGCGACCTTGCCTCGACGTCGGGCGCTGGATCGACGAGATCCTCGTCGACCGCCCGTACGCCTCGGTCGACGAGCTCCTCGGACGGGCCCGCACGGCGGCCGAGCCGCTGACGTCCGACGAGGTGGCTCGCGCGCTCGCGCACCACCCCCGGATCGGCGACCGTGCGCCGGGCGCAGGTGCCGAGGCGCGGATGTCGCGGGCCGAGCAGGGCGGCGTAGGGACCCTCGACGAGAGCACCGCACGTGCGCTCCGCGAGGGCAACGAGGCCTACGAGCAACGGTTCGACCGCGTGTTCCTCATCCGTGCAGCGAACCGGGGACCTGCGGAGATCCTCACCGCGCTGCGCACCCGGCTAGACAACCCACGAGAGGTCGAGGACCGCGTGGTCGCTGAACAGCTGCGCGAGATCGCCCTCCTGCGGCTGCAGGAGACGGTGACACCATGACGGTCTCCCACGTGACGGCGCACGTGCTCGACACGACGGCGGGTCGACCTGCCGCCGGCGTCGTGGTCCGGCTCGATCGTGCCGAGGGCGCGGTCGACAACCACGGCGACGGCGGCTGGGCCGCGGTCGCGCGCAGCGTGACGGACGACGACGGCCGGGTCGGCGACCTCGGGCCGGCCACGCTCCCGGCCGGGACCTATCGGCTGACGTTCGAGACCGGGGCGTACTTCGCAGCGGCCGGCGTCGAGACGTTCTTCCCGTACGTGCCGGTCGTGTTCACCGTCGACACGACGGGCAGGCACTATCACGTGCCGTTGCTCGTCAGTCCCTTCGCCCTCTCGAGCTACCGCGGGAGCTGACGCGTCAGCCGACGGCGAGATCTGCAGCGATAGCGGCCCCGGCCGCCCGCAGCAGCGGCACGGCCCGAGCGCCGAACGACCCGTCGACGCGTGTGATCGGGCCTGAGACGGACACCGCGGTCGGCGTCGGGAGACCGGGCACGACCATCGCGTAGCACCGCACCCCGATCTCCTGCTCCTCGTCGTCGATCGCGTAGCCGCGCTCACGGACGGTGGCGAGCTCGGCGAGGAGATCGTCGATCGTCCCGATGCTGCGCGGGGTGGGTGTCGGCAGACCCGTCCGCGTGACGATCGCACGGACGGCGTCGTCGGTGAGCCGTGCCATGAGCGCCTTGCCCACGCCGGTGCTGTGGAGGTTCGCGCGCCGACCGACCTCCGTGAACATCCGCATGGAGTGGGCGGAGGGTGCTTGGGCGATGTAGACGACCATGTCGCCGTCGAGCATGGCCATGTTCGCCGTCTCTCCGAGCTCGTCGACGAGAGTGCGCAGCTCGGGGAGCGCGAGGTTCCCGAGCTGCTTGTTCGCCGCGTCGCCGAGACGGACGAGTCCCGGTCCGAGCGTGTAGCGGCGGTCGGTGAGCTGGCGTGCGTAGCCGAGCGCGACGAGCGTCCGCAGGAGTCGATGGACGGTCGCCAGGGGGAGGTCGGTGGAGCTGGAGAGCTCGGAGAGCGTCACCCCCCGGCCGGCGTCGGTGAGGAGCTCGAGGAGCTCGAAGACGCGCTCGACGGACTGGACGCGGCCCGTGGCCGCGGGCTTCACGGGCGTCTCGGACATCGGTCTCGCTCTCTCGGTCGCACGGGACCCGCTGTCCGAGGTCGATCGGTGGCGACGACGGATGCCGTATCCACACGCGGGCGGTGGGATAGGCTGGCGCAACATTTCGTCTAGCAGACAATACTATCCGCATCGTGGAAGAACGACGGGTCGTGGACCACGGTGCCCAGCACGCGTCCCGCCACATCGCCGACCAGGGAGCAGCAGCCGACATGCCGACACCACAGAGCTCCGCGCCCGAGCACGTCCCCTCCACCGTCCCTCGCACGGAGGAGATCCTCACGCCGGAGGCCCTCGAGTTCGTCGCCGACCTCCACCGCCGTTTCGTGACCCGCCGGGACACCCTCCTCGCTGCCCGTCGCGAGCGACGCGCACACGTCGCGGCGACCGGTCGTCTGGACTTCCTGCCCGAGACTGCCGACGTGCGTGCCGCGGACTGGACCGTCGCACCCACCCCTGCGGCCCTCGTCGACCGCCGCGTCGAGATCACCGGACCGGCATCTCCGGCGAAGATGGCGATCAACGCGCTGAACTCCGGTGCGAAGGTCTGGCTCGCCGACCTCGAGGACGCGAGCTCGCCCACGTGGACCAACGTCGTCGACTCGCAGGTCAACCTGCTCGACACCGCCCGCCGACGGCTCGCGTTCACGTCCCCCGAGGGCAAGGCGTACGCGCTCCGGGACGACGCCCCGCTCGCGGTCGTCGTCGTCCGACCTCGCGGGTGGCACCTCGACGAGTCGAACATCACCGTCGACGGCCGTCCGGCGATCGGCGCGCTCGTCGACTTCGGCCTGCACCTCTTCCACAACGGCGCCCGGCTCGCCGAGGACGGCACCGGCCCGTTCTACTACCTGCCCAAGCTCGAGAGCCACCTCGAGGCGCGACTGTGGAACGACGTCTTCGTCCACGCCCAGGAGACCCTCGGCATCCCGCGCGGCACGATCCGCGCCACGGTGCTCATCGAGACCATCCCCGCGGCGTTCGAGATGGACGAGATCCTCTACGAGCTGCGCGAGCACGCCTCGGGCCTCAATGCGGGACGCTGGGACTACCTGTTCTCCGTCATCAAGTACTTCCGCGACGCCGGCGAGGCCTTCGTGCTCCCCGACCGAGGGAGCATCACGATGACGGCACCGTTCATGCGCGCCTACACGGACCTCCTCGTCCGCACCTGCCACAGGCGCGGCGCCTTCGCCATGGGCGGCATGGCGGCCTTCATCCCCAACCGCTCCCTGCCCGAGGTCACCGAGCAGGCCTTCGCCAAGGTGCGCGCCGACAAGACCCGCGAGGCGGACGACGGCTTCGACGGTTCCTGGGTGGCGCACCCGGACCTCGTCCCCATCTGCCAGGAGGTCTTCGACACGGCCCTCGGCGAGCGTGCGAACCAGCTCGACCGCCTGCGCGAGGACGTCCACGTCACGGCCGACGAGCTGCTCGACATCGCGTCGGCCGACGGGCAGGTCACCGAGGAGGGGCTGCGCAGCAACCTCTACGTCGCCGTCGCGTACACGGCGGTGTGGCTCTCCGGGAACGGAGCGGTCGCGATCCACAACCTCATGGAGGACGCCGCCACCGCCGAGATCTCGCGGTCCCAGGTGTGGCAGCAGATCCACAACGCCGTGACGCTCGCCGACACCGGTCGCACGGTCACCCCCGATCTCGTCCGGACGATCCTCCGCGAGGAGTGCGACCGGCTGCGGTCCGAGGTCGGCGACGCGACCTACACCGACCTCTACGCGCCGGCCGCCGCACTCGTCGAGGACATCTGCCTCTCCGACGACTACACGGACTTCCTCACGCTGCCGGCCTACGCCCTCCTCGGACACCGGTGACAGCCCCCACCGCACTCACCGGTGCGGACCTCAGCGAGATCGACGCGCTGCTCTCGGGCACCGACGCTCTCCTCGAGACGAGCTACCCCGGTGACCGGCCCGACCGCCAGCCCGTCCACACCGTGTACGTGCCCGCAGACTCCTGCACCCCGACCCTCGTGCGCGACTGGGGGGACCGCGCCCTCGACGCGACGAGGCACGTCGGAGGCCCCGCCGGCCTCGCCGCGATGCTCCTCGCCGACGACGACCTCGCCGCCGCCGTCGCCCCACGGGTGCAGGCCAAGCTCGAGACCGAGCCCGTCGAGGACCTGCGCCTCGACCTCGAGGACGGCTACGGCGACCGTGGAGACGCGGCTGAGGACCGCGACGCGCTCGCGGCCGCGCACCACATCGCGACCACGGTTGCCGACGGCACCGCGCCCCCGTTCGTCGGTATCCGCTTCAAGTCGTTCGAGGCATCCACGCGTGCTCGCGGTCTGCGGACCCTCGACCTCGTCGTCTCCGCGCTCGTCGAGGAGGGCGGGCTGCCGGACGGGCTCGTCCTCACGCTCCCGAAAGTCACGACGGTCGACCAGGTCGACGCGATGATCCGGGTCTGCGAGCGCCTCGAGACCGTGCACGGCCTGGCTGCCGGCCGGCTGCGCTTCGAGGTCCAGATGGAGACGCCGCAGCTCATCCTCGGGGCGGACGGCACCGCGCCGGTCGCCCGTGTCCTGCACCGGTCGCCGGGCCGGGTGTCGTCGCTGCACTACGGCACGTACGACTACAGCGCCTCGCTCGGGATCTCGGCCCAGCACCAGGCGATGGACCATCCGGCGGCCGAGCACGCGAAGCAGGTCATGCAGGTCGCCGTCGCCGGGACGGGCGTCCATCTCTCCGACGGCTCGACGAACATCGTCCCCGTCGGCAGCCCGCAGGAGATCGAGACGGCCTGGCGGCTGCACGCCCGCCTCGTCGGTCGGTCGCTGGCCGCCGGCTTCTACCAGGGGTGGGACCTCCATCCGGCGCAGCTCGCCACCCGGTTCATCGCCACGTACGCCTTCTACCGCTCCGGCTTCCAGGCGGCAGCCGAGCGGCTCGACCGCTACGTCGGTCGGCGCCCGGGCGGGGTCATGGACGAGCCGGCGACGGCGCGGGCGCTCGCCCGCTTCGTGAGCAGGGGACTGTCGTGCGGCGCGCTCGACGCCGACGAGGTGTCGGCGCGGTGCGGGCTGAGCGTCGACGCGCTCCACGGGCTGGCGTCTCCCCGCGTGCCGCACTCCGCCCGTGGGCCCGGCTCCCAGACGACCTGATCTCCGCGAACTCCGCCCGACAGCCCGACCCCCCAAGGAGCACCACCATGACGACGCCCTCCTACTACGCGCCCGCCGGCGGTCTTCCTGACCAGACGGAGCTGCTCACGGACCGAGCGATCGTCAAGGAGGCGTACACGGTCATCCCGCGCGGCGTGCTCCGGGACATCGTCACGAGCAACCTGCCCGGATGGACCAGGACGCGCGCGTGGGTGCTCGCGCGCCCGATCGCCGGCTTCGCCACGACCTTCGCGCAGTACGTCGTCGAGGTCGCTCCCGGGGGCGGCAGCGACCGCCCCGAGGAGGAGGCCGGCGTCGAGTCGGTCGTCTTCGTCCTGGCGGGGGCGCTCGACCTCGTCCTCGAGGGCGAGCAGCACGTCATGGGGCCCGGTGGCTATGCGTACGTGCCGGCCGGTGCCGCGTGGACGGTCGCGAACACGGGGACCGAGCCCGTGAGCTTCCAGTGGGTCCGCAAGGAGTATGAGCCGCTCGCCGGGTACACGGCGACAGGCTTCGTCACGCGGGAGCAGGACGTGCCCCCGCGCGAGATGCCCGGTACCGACGGGGCGTGGGCCACCACCCGGTTCGTCGACCCGGACGACCTCGCGCACGACATGCACGTGAACATCGTGACGTTCGAGCCGGGCGGCACCATCCCGTTCGCCGAGACCCACGTCATGGAGCACGGGCTGTACGTCCTCGAGGGCAAGGCGGTCTACCGCCTCAACGACGACTGGGTCGAGGTCCAGGCCGGAGACTTCATGTGGCTCCGGGCATTCTGCCCCCAGGCCTGCTACGCCGGGGGGCCGGGCAGGTTCCGCTACCTGCTCTACAAGGACGTCAACCGCCAGGTCCGGCTCACCACCCGATGAGACCGATCGTTAGAATCCCCTCGCACTGCAAGGACGGACAATGACTTCTGTTGGCCCGCTCGACCTCGTCCTGCGTGGCCGCCGCGTCCTCACCCCTGACGGGATCCGCCCGCGCGAGGTCGGTGTGCGGGACGGCACCATCGTCGCGGTCGAGCCGCTGGGGGCGGGGCTGCGCGGTCGGGAGACGGTCGAGCTCGACGACGCGGAGACCCTCCTCCCCGGTCTCGTCGACACGCACGTGCACGTCAACGAGCCAGGCCGCACGGAGTGGGAGGGCTTCGCCTCTGCGACGCGCGCTGCGGCAGCCGGTGGCGTGACGACGATCATCGACATGCCGCTCAACTCCGTCCCGCCGACGGTGGACGTCGACGCCCTCGTGGTCAAACGGCGGGCGGCCGAGGGGCAGGTCTTCGTCGACGTCGGGTTCTGGGGCGGCGCGATCCCTGGGAGCACGTCGAACCTGCGCCCGTTGCACGACGCCGGGGTGTTCGGCTTCAAGTGCTTCCTGGTCCACTCCGGTGTTGACGAGTTCCCGCACCTGGACGTCGGCGAGATGGAGGTCGACATGGTCGAGATCGGCTCCGTCGACTCGCTGCTCGTCGTCCACGCCGAGGACCCGGACGCGATCGACCGTGCTGTGTCGCAGAGCGGCTCCCGGTATGCGGACTTTCTCGCCTCGCGCCCTCGCAGCGCCGAGAACGTCGCGATCGCGCACGTCATCGAGAGTGCGCGCCGCACCGGTGCCCGGGCCCACGTGCTCCACCTGTCCTCCTCCGACGCGCTGCCGATGATCGCAGCGGCGAAGCGCGACGGTGTGCGTCTGAGCGTGGAGACGTGTCCCCACTACCTGACGCTCGAGGCCGAGGGCGTACCCGACGGTGGAACGGCGTTCAAGTGCTGTCCACCCATCCGTGAGGCCGCCAACCGCGAGCAGCTGTGGCGGGGCCTCGAGGACGGGACGATCGACTGCATCGTCTCCGACCACTCTCCGAGCACGCTCGATCTCAAGGACCTCGAGAACGGTGATTTCGCCGTCGCCTGGGGAGGCGTCTCGTCGCTGCAGCTGGGGTTGGCGCTCGTGTGGACGGAGGCGCGCTCCCGCGGCGTGCCGCTCGAGCGGGTCGTGGGGTGGATGTCGCAGCGCCCGGCCGAGCTCGCGCGGGTGGACGGCAAGGGACGCCTTGCCGTCGGCTACGACGCGGACCTCGCAGTCTTCGCGACGGACGACACGTTCGTCGTCGACGTCACGCGGCTGCACCACAAGAACCCGATCACGCCGTACGCGGGACGGACGCTCGTCGGAGTCGTCCGGGCCACCTACGTGCGCGGACGTCCCGTCGACTTCGCTGAGCCGACGGGACGTCTGGTGCGCCGGGGTCAGACCCGGCACGGGTGACGCGGGAGGAGGTGTCCTCCTGAGGCGCAGGGCTAGGCCAGCACGAGCTGGGTCGTGGTCACGCCGACCTCCGCGGTGACCTCGCCGCGGGCGTTGCCACGCGGGGAGAGGGCACGCAGCTCCCACGTTCCCGGCGCGGCGTAGAACCGGAACGCCCCTGCGTCGCTGCTGACCACCTCGGCGGTGAACTCACCGGTCGAGTCGTGCAGCCGGACGTACGCACCGCTCACCGGCTCCCCGGACGCGCTGATGATGCCCTCGATGAGGGTCGCTCCTGGCGCCGCGACGGCGGGCAGGTTCTGGTCGGGCGCAGCGCAGCTCATGGCGTGACCGTCACTTCGCCGTGTCGAGCTCGATCGGCACGCCCACGAGGGAGCCGTACTCGACCCACGAGCCGTCGTAGTTCTTGACGTCCTGCTGGCCGAGGAGCTCGGAGAGGACGAACCAGCTGTGGCTCGAGCGCTCGCCGATGCGGCAGTACGCGATGGTGGGCTTGGAGGTGTCGAGACCCGCGGCGCCGTAGAGCGCGGCGAGCTCCTCGTCCGACTTGAAGGTACCGTCGTCGTTGGCTGCCTTGCTCCACGGGATGTTGATCGCCGAGGGCACGTGGCCGCCTCGCTGGGAGTGCTCCTGCGGGAGGTGGGCCGGTCCGAGGATCTTGCCGGAGAACTCGTCGGGGGAGCGCACGTCGACGAGGTTCTTCTGCCCGATGGACGCGACGACCTCGTCGCGGAACGCCCGGATGGACAGGTCCTGGTCCTGCGCGACGTAGGTGGTCGCGGGACGTGTGACGACGGCGTCGCTCAGGGGACGGGAGTCGAGCTCCCACTTCTTGCGGCCGCCGTCGACGAGCTTGACGTCCCGGTGGCCGTAGAGCGTGAAGTACCAGAACGCGTACGCGGCGAACCAGTTGTTGTTGCCTCCGTAGAGGACGACCGTGTCCTCGTTGCTGATGCCCTTCGCGGACAGCAGGGCCTCGAACTGCTCCTTGTTGACGAAGTCGCGGCGGACGGGGTCCTGGAGGTCGAGCTTCCAGTCGAGCTTGATGGCGCCGGCGAGGTGGCCCTTGTCGTACGCGCTGGTGTCCTCGTCGACCTCGACGAAGACGAGCCCGGGGGTCTGGAGGTTCGCTTCGGCCCAGTCGGCCGAGACGAGTACGTCGGTGCGTGCCATGTGTGTGCGCTCCTGAAGCGAAGTAGGTCCGGAGCGCTGGGCGTCGCGCTCGTCACGTGTGGTGTCTGCGACCGTAATGGACCTCTGACGGGCTTCCGAGGGGCATGTCATCTGATGAGACGCGGGGGCTCCTCGATGCAGCGTTTTGCGATGCCTGTCCCGGTTGGACTGACTCGTGGTCTCTCTATGTGAGACTCAAGCGGTCGGAGGCTCTTCCTGCTCAACGCCTGTCGGCCCCGTGCAGGAGCTGCACGGGGCCGACAGGCGTTCGACACGCGGTCTGCGCTCAGGCGCGCACGTTCGCCACGCCGTCAGGGAGCAGTCGGCGGCCGAGGACCTTCTCGGAGTACCCGGTCCGGTCGAGGTACGGCGTGATGCCGCCGGCGGCGAACGGCCAGCCCGCCCCGAGGATCATGCACAGGTCGATCTGGGTGGGGCCTGCGACCACGCCCTCGTCGAGCATGAGCCCGATCTCCCGCGCGAGGGACGTGAGCACGAGATCGAGGACGCCGGCCTCGTCGAGCGGGGGCGTGCGCTCCAGGGCGACAGAGTCGAAGACCGCCTGGAGGGCGGGGTCGACGTCCGCGGGGATCCCGCGCGCAGGTGCAGGCAGGACCACCGGCGTCCCGTCCGCGACGATCTTCTCGAGACCCGGGGAGACGGGGAAGCGGTCGCCGAGCTCCTCGCGCAGCGACGTGAGGACGTGCAGCCCGACGGCCGGCCCGACGAGGTCGAACAGCGCGAACGGTCCCATCGGGAGACCGAGCGGTCGCAGCGCGCGGTCCGCGACCTCGACCGGCGTGCCGCGCTCGACCGCGCCGACGATCTCGCCCATGAGGAGGACGAGGAGCCGGTTGACGACGAAGCCCGGACGGTCCGCCACGAGCACGGCGGTCTTGCGCAGCGTCTTCGCGACGGCGAACGCCGTGGCGAGCGCCTCGGTCGAGGTCTTCTCGGCCTGGACGACCTCGACCAGCGGCATCTGCGCGACCGGGTTGAAGAAGTGCAGCCCGACGACCCGCTCGGGGTGCGCGAGGTCTGCCGCCATCGTCGTCACGGACAGCGCGGACGTGTTCGTCGCGAGGACGGTCTCGGGGGAGACGATGCCCTCGAGCTCGGCGAAGACGCGCTTCTTCAGGCCGAGCACCTCGGTGACGGCCTCGATGACGAAGTCGCACGACGCGAGGTCGTCGATCTGCGTCGTCCCGGTGACGGCCCCGAGGATCTTCGCTGCCGTGTCGCTCGACATCCGCTTCGTCGCCACGAGCTTGTCCACCGACGTCCGGACGAACTCGAGCCCCTTGCCCACGCGCTCCTCGTCGAGGTCGCGCATGACGACAGGGACGCCGAGGCGCTGCGCGAAGAGCAGGGCGAGCTGCGCAGCCATGAGCCCCGCCCCGACGATCCCGACCCGGGTCACGGGTCGGGCCGCCTTCGGGTCAGGGGCGCCGGTGGGGCGCTTGCCCTTGTTGACCGCCTCGAACGCGTAGATGCTCGCGCGGAGCTCGTCCGTGAGCAGGAGCGCGGTGAGTGCTTCCTCCTCGGCGGCGAAGCCGGCGTCGAGGTCGTCCTCGCGGACGGCGGCAAGGACGGCGAGCGCCCGGTAGGGCGCCGGGCGGGCACCGTGCACCACGGCGTCCAGGCGCTGGCGGGCGACCGCGAGGGTCCCGTCCCACACCTGCTGGGACTCACGCTCCGGTCGGGTGACCGTCACCTCGCCGCGCACGACCGCGGCAGCCCACACGATCGACTGCTCGAGGAAGTCCGCCGCGTCGAGGAGCGCGTCCGCGATCCCGACGGAGAACGCCTCGGCCGCCTTGTAGGGCTTGTTCGCCGCCGGGCGGGCGACGATGACCTCGATCGCCTTCTCCAGGCCGACGATCCGGGGCAGGTGGTAGCAGCCGCCCCACCCGGGGACGAGACCGAGCCCGGTCTCCGGGAGCCCGACGGCGGGCACGTCGCTCGCGATCGTGCGGTAGGTACAGCTCAGCGCGATCTCGAGGCCACCGCCGAGCGCGACGCCGTTGATGAACGCGAAGGTCGGGACGCTCATCTCGGTCAGCAGCCGGTACGCGTCGTGACCTGAGCGGGCCAGCTGCTTCGCCGCGTCGGCACCCTCGAGCTCCTTCGCGCCGGTGAGGTCGGCGCCCGCCGCGAGGAAGTACGGCTTGCCGGTCACGGCCGCGGCGACGATCTCGCCGGACGCAGCGCGGCGCGCCACCTCCGTGAGCGTGGCCTGGAGCTCGGCCAGGCCCTGCGGACCGAGCGTCGTCGGCTTCGTGTGGTCGAGCCCGTTGTCGAGCGTGACGAGCGCGAGCGTGCCCGTCCCGCCGGGGAGGGTGACGTCACGCACGAAGGAGTGGGTCACGCGCTCCGCGCTCGCGGGTGCGACGGTCGGGTCCTGCTGTCCTGCGGTCGTCTCAGACATCTGCGTTCCCCTCAGTTCTCGGTCGTCGTGGTGGCGGACGGGGCGGTGTGCCCGGAGTAGTCCGCGTGGTGCGGGTTCTCCCAGACGACGGTGCCGCCCATGCCGAGGCCGACGCACATCGTCGTGATGCCGTACCGCACGTCCGGGTTCTCCTCGAACTGTCGGGCGAGCTGGGTCATGAGGCGGACACCGGAGGAGGCGAGCGGGTGCCCGATCGCGATGGCGCCCCCGTACTGGTTGACGCGCGGGTCGTCGTCCTTCATGCCGAAGTGGTCGAGGAAGGACAAGACCTGGACGGCGAAGGCCTCGTTGATCTCGAAGAGACCGATGTCGTCGATCGTCAGACCCGCGTTGGTGAGTGCCCGCTCGGTCGAGGGCACAGGGCCGTAGCCCATGATCTCCGGATCGACGCCCGCGTAGGCGAACGAGACGAGCCGCATGCGGGCGGGGAGCCCGAGCTCGTCGACGACGTCTCCCGCGGCGAGCAGGCACATCGAGGCGCCGTCGGTGAGGGGTGAGGCGTTGCCGGCGGTGACGCGCCCGCCCGGGCGGAACGGCGTCTTGAGGTTCGCGATGTCGGCCATCGAGGTGCCCGGTCGGGCGAGCTCGTCGGCGGTGGCGAGGCCCCAGCCGGCGTCGGAGCGCACGGCGATCGGGACGAGGTCGGGGGAGACCTGGCCCGCCGCCACGGCTGCGGCGTACTTCGCCTGGCTCGCGACGCCGTACGCGTCGGCGCGCTCCTTCGTCAGGTGCGGGAAGCGGTCGTGGAGGTTCTCCGCGGTGGCGCCCATGACGAGGGCGGTGGAGTCGACGAGCTTCTCCGAGACGAAGCGCGGGTTGGGGTCGGCGTCGAAGCCCATCGGGTGGCGGCCCATGTGCTCGACCCCGCCCGCGAGCGTGACGTCCTGCTGGCCGAAGCCGATGGCCGACGCGGTCGTGGTCACCGCCGTCATCGCGCCTGCGCACATGCGGTCGATCGCGAACCCGGGGACCGACTTCGGGAGACCCGCGAGGACGGCGACCGAGCGTCCGAGGGTGAGGCCCTGGTCGCCGGACTGCGTGGTGGCGGCGATCGCGACCTCGTCGATCCGGTCAGCGGGCAGCTCGGGGCGGCGACGGAGGAGCTCGCGGACGGTCTTCACGGCCAGGTCGTCGGCGCGCGTGGCGGCGTAGATGCCGTCGGGCCGGGCCTTGCCGAACGGAGTCCTCACCCCCTCGACGAAGACGACGTCGCGAACCACGGGACGGTGGGCGGGAGCGGGCATGGAGACTCCTGACTGAAGGACGACTGTGTCCGGGGATGCTGGTGGGCCCGTCGGGCCGAGATACAGGCTACCGGCAGTCTCAGTAAAAAGCACAGAGGGAATCTCGCCGGGCGCAAGGACGCAGGTCCCGGTTCGGTCGTTCTCGGTGGGGTAAGGCCCGCTCAGGCGTGCTCGTGGAGCGCGTCGGTGAGCAGGCCGGCCGTGAGCTCGACCTGCCACTCGCGCGCGCCACCCTGGCGCAGCCGCTCCTCGACCGCCGCGAGCGACGTCTGGGCTGGCGGCCGCCAGCAGACCCGCCGCAGCAGGTCCGGCTGGAGGATGTTCTCGACCGGGACGGAGTGCTCCTCGGACAACCGGGCCATCCCGGTGCGGGCGTACGCGAGGCGTGCTGCCGCGTCGGGGTCGCGGTCCGCCCACACCTTGGGCGGCGGGGGAGCGTCCGTGCGCGGCCCCCGCGTGTCGGGCAGCTGGTCCTCGGGGAGGGCGAGCGCCGTGTCGATCGCTCGCTGCCACAGCGCGGCACGACGACGCGTCGCCGGTCCGCCGAACGCGTGGACCCTCGTCAGCTCCCCGACCGATCGTGGCAGCGCGGTCGCCGCGGCGATGATCGCACGGTCCGGCAGGACACGGCCCGGCGCGATGTCCCGCGACTGACCGAGGCGGTCGCGGGCGAGCCACAGCTCACGCACCACAGCGAGCATCCGCCGGTCACGCAGCGCGTGGACCCCGGAGACCTTGCGCCACGGGTCGACCCGCGGCAGGGGCGGAGGCATGAGCCGTACAGCCTCGAACTCCTGCTCCGCCCACCCGAGCTTCCCGGCAGCATCGAGACGCTCGGCCATGACGTCGCGCAGCTCGACGAGCACCTCGACGTCGAGCGCGGCGTAGCGCAGCCACTCCGGCGGCAGAGGCCGCGTGGACCAGTCGACGGCAGAGTGCTCCTTCGCCAGGCCAAGACCGAGAAGCTCGGCGACGACGGCGGCCAGGCCCACACGGTCGAGACCGAGGAGACGAGCACCGAGCTCGGTGTCGAAGACGCGCGACGCGCGCAGGTTCTGCTCCGCGAGCCCTGGGAGGTCCTGGGACGCAGCGTGCAGGACCCACTCGACACCCTCGAGGGCGTCGGAGACGGAGGAGAGGTCGGGCAGCGGGACCGGATCGATGAGCACCGTGCCCGTGCCTGCACGTCGCAGCTGCACGAGGTAGGTCCGTTGGCCGTACCGGTAGCCCGAGGCGCGCTCCGCGTCGACCGCGACCGGCCCTGTCCCGGCAGAGAGCTGACGGACGGCTCGAGCGAGCTCGGCGCTCGTCGTGAGGACGTCCGGGACGCCGTCGGCGGGCTCGGTGAGGAGCGTGACCTCTGGCACGGTCGCCTCGGCGGGCTGGTCGACCTCCGGGGTCTCGGTGCCCGAGGGCACGCCGGACGTGGACTCGTCAGGTGTGGACGTCATGGTTCAGGACACTCCCCGCGGGACGCGGTGGGACGGGAACGGCGTGACGCCGTCCGGGTAGGTCGGCAGGCCTGTCGTGGTGCACAGGAGACCGGACCAGGCCGCGAGGTGCGGCCCGAGGTCGAACGGTACGTCCCCGCGGCCCGACGGCTCCGGCGGGGTCCACGAGGCACGGATCTCGATCTCGGTCTCGGGCTCCCGCGTGCTCAGCGCCCCGAAGCTCTCGGACACCACCCGGGTGACCGTGCCGCCCTGAGCGTGAGCGCGGGCGCCGGACAGCATGAACGACTCCTCGAGCCAGGACCAGGCGACCTCGGCGAGCAGCGGGTCCGCCCCCATCTCCGGGTCCAGCGTCGCCCGGACGAGCGTCACCACGCGGTAGGTCCCCTCCCACGCGTCCTGACCGGCCGGGTCGTGGAGGACGATGAAGCGCCCCGAGGCGCTGTGGCCCGAGCGCTCGAGCTCGGGGGAGACGATCTCACCGTTGAGCGCTGCCGCGAACGGTGCGATCTTCCGAGGAGCCGGCACCTCGGTCAGCTGGACCTCCGGCCGGACCCGTGCCGCGCGCAGGGAACGCAGCGCGCTGAGGAAGTCCTCGGGGACGTCTGTCTGGTCGGCCGTGATCACCAGTGCAGACTACGGCCGCGGTCCGCCATCTGAGCGGACCGCCGCGCGGACCAGTACGTTTCGAGACACTCGCACTATTCTGGGTCTCGTACCCGCGCTCACCCACGCCACAGTCGGCGAGCCGCTTGGCGAACAAGGAGAACCTACATATGTCTGCACCTGCGCAGATCGGTGTCACTGGTCTGGCTGTCATGGGCCGCAACCTCGCTCGGAACTTCGCACGACACGGTTACACGGTCGCCGTGCACAACCGGTCGTTCGCCAAGACGGAGTCGCTCGTCGCCGACCACGGTGACGACGGCACGTTCGTGGCGTCCGAGAGCATGGCGGACTTCGTGGCGTCCATCGAGCGACCCCGCAAGGTCGTCATCATGGTCAAGGCAGGTGGGCCCACGGACGCGGTCATCGACGAGCTCATCCCCCTCCTGGAGGAGGGCGACATCATCATCGACGCGGGCAACGCGCACTTCCCCGACACCCGTCGCCGGGAGGACCGGCTCAAGGGTCTCGGCCTCCACTTCGTCGGCACCGGGGTCTCCGGCGGCGAGGAGGGAGCGCTCAACGGACCGAGCATCATGCCGGGCGGCTCGAAGGAGTCGTACGTGACCCTCGGCCCGATCCTCGAGGACATCTCCGCGAAGGTCGACGGCGTGCCGTGCTGCACCTACGTGGGCCCCGACGGCGCAGGACACTTCGTCAAGATGGTCCACAACGGCATCGAGTACGCGGACATGCAGCTCATCGCCGAGGCGTACGACCTCCTCAAGCAGGGCCTCGGTGCGTCGGCGGCAGAGATCGGCCAGATCTTCGCCGAGTGGAACACCGGCGACCTCGAGTCCTTCCTCATCGAGATCACCGCCGACCTCCTCCAGCACGTCGACGCCGAGACGGGGTCGGCGTTCGTCGACATCATCCTCGACCAGGCGGAGCAGAAGGGCACCGGACGCTGGACCGTGCAGAACGGCCTCGACCTCGGCGTCCCCATCACGGGCATCGCCGAGGCGACCTTCGCCCGCGCACTGTCCGGCTCCACCCCGCAGCGCACCGCCGCGCGCGGCGTCCTGCACGCCAACGCCGGCACGTGGGCCGTCGAGGACCGCGACGCGTTCGTCGAGGACGTGCGACTCGCCCTCTTCGCCTCGAAGGTCGTCGCCTACTCGCAGGGTTTCGACCAGATCGCCGCGGCGTCCGAGGAGTTCGGCTGGGACATCGACCGCGGCGCCATGGCCCGCATCTGGCGCGGCGGCTGCATCATCCGCGCGCGCTTCCTCAACCGCATCACCGAGGCCTACGAGCGGGACGAGAACCTCGCGCTGCTGCTCGCCGACCCGCACTTCACCGAGTCCGTCGGCAACAGCGTCCCGGCCTGGCGCCGCGTCGTCTCGTCGGCCGCCCTCAACGGCGTCCCGACACCCGCGTTCTCGTCGTCGCTCGCCTACTACGACGGTGTCCGGGCCGAACGTCTCCCGGCCGCGCTCATCCAGGCGCAGCGCGACTTCTTCGGCGCGCACACCTACCAGCGTGTCGACAAGCCTGGTGTCTTCCACACCGAGTGGTCCCTCGACCGCACGGAGAGCGAGCAGTGACCCAGAGCGCTCAACCGCAGGACGCGAGCACGTCGACCGTGGCGACCCAGGACATCCTCCCGGTCATCCTCGGTGCCGACATCGGCGTCTACGCGCTCGCCCGGGCGTTCCACGAGGCCTACGGCGTCCGGTCGATCGTCATCAGCGGCGCAGCCGTCGGTGCGGTCGCCGACTCGTCGATCATCGACAACTCGCTCGTCGACGACAGCCACGACCCGCAGCAGCTCGTCGACCGTGCTCTCCAGGTCGCCGCGCAGAACCCCGGCCGACGCCTCGTCCTCCTGGCGAACTCCGACTGGCTGGTGCGCGTCATCGTCCAGCACCGCGTCGAGCTCGAGCAGCACTTCGTCGTGCCGTTCCTCTCCGAGGAGCTCCTCGACCGGATCTCCGACAAGGCGACGTTCTCGGAGATCTGCGACGAGCTCGGGATCAGCGTGCCCCGGACGATCGTCCAGGACTTCGCCGGCGCCGCCGAGCCCGGGTGGGCACCCGTCCCCGTGGACGTCGGGTTCCCGCTCATCGCCAAGGCGGCGAGCAGCGCCGACTACCAGGACGTCGAGTTCGAGGGCAAGAAGAAGGTCTTCGAGATCGAGACCCAGACCGAGCTCGACGAGCTCTGGGTCTCCCTGCAGGCGGCAGGGTACCGCGGACGCTTCGTCGTCCAGGAGCTCATCCCGGGTGACGACACGCAGATGCGGTCGATCACCTCGTACACAGACTCTCGCGGGGAGATCACGCTGCTGTGCTCGGCGCACGTGCTGCTCGAAGAGCACACGCCGTCGGGGCTGGGCAACCCGGCGGCGATGATCACGCGCCGGTTCGACGACATGCTCGAGCAGGCGCGCCAGTTCCTCGTGGCCACGGGCTACGTCGGGTTCGCGAACTTCGACGTCAAGGTCGACCCGCGTGACGGGTCGTTCCGCTTCTTCGAGGTGAACCCCCGCATCGGACGCAACAACTACTACCTCACCGCCGCGGGCGCGAACCCCATGACGTTCCTCGTCGAGGACAGGGTCCACGGTCGGGCGGTGGAGCCGGTGGTCGTCGACACCGAGATCCTCTACTCGATCCTGCCGAACAGGCTGCTCCTGCGGTACGTCGTCGATCCCGCGCTGCGGGCGACGGTGACCGGGCTCATGAAGTCCGGGAAGGTCGTGCACCCGCTGAGGTACAGCGAGGACGCCTCGATGAAGCGCCGCACCTACGTGCAGCTTGCGCTCCTCAACCAGGTGCGCAAGTTCCGCACCTACTACCCGCGACTGACGAGCACGGGATTCTGACGAGCACCTGATCTGACGAGACGACGTGAGCCCGGCTCGTGTCGTCAGGGCTGAGGCTCAGCCGATCTCGCTCGTCCGCGTGTAGAGGTGCAGCACGGGCACGTGCAGCTCCTCGCGTGCGCGCGACGCCCAGTCACGCCGGAACGTGTCCTCGAGCGCGTGGGGATAGGTGACGACGATGATCTCCCGTACGTCACCGAGAGCGACGGCGTCGCGCAGCGCAGGGATCGGGTCGTCCTCGACGACAGCGCCAGAGGCAGCGCAGCCGACCGCCTGGAACTCGGCGATGCTCAGTGCCAGCTGTTCGCTCGCCTCGGCGCGGGCCTCGCGCTCGTCGGGCTCGCCGGCGGTCGCGTCCTCCCACGCCTGCTTGAACAGGCCTGCGGCGAGGTGGTTGAAGATCGAGCCCAGGAGGCTGCGGTCGGTGTCCGCGGGCACGAGCACACGGTAGTCGAGCTCTTCGTCCGGGTGCAGTCCGACGATGTGCTGGACATCGAAGTCGTCGAGAGTGTCTTCGGTCAGGACAAGGATGGTCTCGGTCACAGCGTTCACACTACCGGCGCGGGCTCGGTTTGTCGGATGGTCCACCGGGCGAGGAGGACTCCGTCGGCGTGGAGCAGGTGAGCCAGGCGTGCCGCTGGACGGTCGGTGAGGACGTCCGAGGTGATGACGGGCCGCGCGGCGCTGCCGCCCAGCACCTGAGGGCTCGTCGTGAGGCACATCTCGTCGACGAGATCCGCCTCGAGCATGGACCCGAGCAGCGTCGGACCTCCTTCGCACAGCACCCGGGTGAAACCTCGTGCCGCCAGCGTGTCGAGCGCGTCGGCGAGGTCGACCTGCTCGTCGCCGGACACGACGACCCGGTCCGCGGGCACGGAGGCGGGCAGGTTCCGGCGCCCGGCCTCGCAGGTCACGACGTAGGGCTGCTGCGCCGCGGTGTCGCCCGCAGCGCCGGCCATCGCCTCGGGCAGGTGCCCGCTGCGTGTGACGACGGCGGTGTGGAGGTGCGTCGCGCGTCCGGCCGCCTCCCGCGCCGCGGTGAGGCCCCGCGGGACCTTCAGGGGGACGTACCGTTCGGTCCGCACCGTGCCGGCTCCCACGAGCACGATGTCGGCGAGGGCACGCATGACGCGGAAGGCTCGGTAGTCGGCCTGGCCGTTGATCGACCCCGAGCGCCCGTCGTCCCCCCACGCCGCTCCGTCGATCGTCGAGATCATCGAGGCGCGGACGAGGGCGCTGCGACCGTCCGGCGCCGGCGGGTGCGCGTAGAGCGAGCAGAGCTCCGGCTCGTCGGGGCTGTGGCGCAGCCGGCTGCCGGCCGGCGCGCCGAGCGCGCCCGGCCCTGTCGCCAGGAGCACCTCGAGGTCGGGAAACGTCTGGTCGGTCATCCTCCCGGTGCCTCGACGACAGCGTCACGGACCTGACGCTGGACGCGACCGAGCATCGACGCCATCCCGGCCAGCCGCAGGGGGCTGATGAGCCCGCCGAGCCCGAGCCGCTCGGGCAGGTCGCTCGGGACCGCGAGCACGGCGTCCGCATCGAGGTCTGCGAGCCCTTCGGTGAGGACACCGGCGAACCCGCGGGTCGTCGGTGCCTCAGGCGGGGCGGAGTAGTGGACGGTCACGGCGTGCGGCGCGGCGGGTGCCACCTCGACCACGACGAAGACGGGGGACTGGCACTCCTCGACGCGCTCCATGAGCGAGGTGTCCGACGCGTACGGCTCAGGGACGTCGGCGACCTGCTCGCCGAGCTCGACGAGCATCTCGAGCCGCTGTGCGGGCCCGAGCGCGTGGAAGTCCTCGACGAGGGCGACCAGCGCCGCCGGCAGCTCGGCAGGGGGACGGGGGGACTCGGACGTGGTGATCGACACAGCACCAGCCTAGAGGTTGGCCAGTAGGCTTGATCGTCGTGACCGTCCCCCTCCCGCACCTCACCGACGTCCGCCCGCACGTGCCTGTCGAGCGGCTCCTGGCGGACCTCGTCCCGCCGCGGCACTTCGCGGACGCGTCCTTCGGCTCCTATCGCGCCGACGCCGCGCACCCGAGCCAGCAGGCGACCGTCGATCGACTCGTCGAGGTCGCCGAGGCGCTCTCGGGGTCACCCAAGGGGTGGCTCAAGCGACTCGTCGGCAGCGGGTCCGGCGCCCAGGTCGCGGTCTACCTCGACGGCGGCTTCGGCGTCGGCAAGACCCACCTCCTCACCTCCCTCGCCCGCGCCGTGGGCCGGGAGGCGAGCGCCTACGGGACCTTCGTCGAGTACACCAACCTCGTCGGCGCGCTCGGCTTCGCCAAGACGGTCGAGGCCCTCGCCACGAAGCGGCTCGTGTGCATCGACGAGTTCGAGCTCGACGACCCAGGTGACACCGTCCTCATGTCACGGCTCCTGCGGGAGCTCGCAGACCGGGGGATATCCCTCGCCGCGACGTCGAACACCCTGCCCGACTCGCTGGGTGAAGGGCGCTTCGCCGCCGACGACTTCCTCCGCGAGATCCAGGCCATGTCGGCGCGCTTCGAGGTGCTGCGGGTCGACGGCGAGGACTACCGGCACCGCACGCTCGTCGCCGGTGCGTCGAGCCTGCCGGACGACGCCGTGGTCGACGCCGTCCGCGGGCGTCCCGGGGCGGTCATCGACGACTTCGACGAGCTCCTCACCCACCTCTCGCACGTCCACCCGAGCCGGTACGGGGCTCTCCTCGACGACGTGACCCTCCTCGGTCTCACCGGGGTGCACCCGGTGACGGACCAGTCGACCGCGCTGCGCCTCGTCGTGCTCGTCGACCGGCTCTACGACCGTGACGTCCCGGTGCTGCTCGGCGGCTCGGGCGAGGCGGACCTGTTCAGCGAGGAGATGCGCGCCGGCGGGTATCGCAAGAAGTACTTCCGGGCGCTCTCGCGCCTCGGCTCGCTCGCCGCCGACGGCCGGGAGCTCGTCGACCAGGCAGCCTGAGCTGCCGAAGACAGCTGCCGGAGACGGCTGCCGTGAGTGGCGTCGGACCCGCCCCCGGCCGCCCTAGGACTCTGCGAGCCGCCGCTTCTCGTGCTCGATGTCGAAGTCGGCCGGCGGCCAACCGAGGTCGAGGCCGCGCAGCGCGTCGAGCAGCAGCTGGGAGACCGCCAGACGGGCGTACCACTTGCGGTCCGCGGGGATGACGTGCCAGGGGGCGACCTCGGTGCTCGTCCGGTCGAGGATCGCCTGGTACGCCTCCTGGTAGTGCGGCCACTCGAGGCGCTCGTCGATGTCTCCCGGGTTGAACTTCCAGTACTTGTCGGGTCGCTCGAGCCGCTCCGCGAGGCGTGCCTTCTGCTCGTCGAGCGAGACGAACATCGCCACCTTGATGATGGTCGTGCCCGCGGCGGCGAGCTCGGCCTCGAAGGCGTTGATCTCGTCGTACCTGCCAGACCACACGTCTTCCGGCACGAGGTCGTGCACCCGGACGATGAGGACGTCCTCGTAGTGCGACCGGTCGAACACGCCGAGGTAGCCCGGCTTCGGCAGTGCCCGACGGATCCGCCACAGGTAGTTCTGCGCGAGCTCCTCCTCGGTCGGTGCACCGAAGGACCGGTGCTGGACGCCCTGCGGGTCGACGAGGCCGACGACGTGCCGCACGATCCCTCCCTTGCCCGCCGTGTCCATGCCCTGGAGCACGAGCAGGACGGATCGCGAGCCGCCGGCGCGCCCCTCGGCGAAGAGGCGCTCCTGGAGGTCGGAGAGCTCAGGTCCGTAGCTCGCGAGGGCGGCCTCGGCCTCGGCTTTGCCGCGCGACCAACCAGGCGTCGAGCTCCGGTCGAAGTCCTCGAGGGAGAAGCCTTCCTCGACCCGCAGGACCTCCTTCGGGTGGGCGTCCCAGAGCGGACTACCTGCTGTGTCTGGTGCTGGCGACGCGGCAGTCTCCGGTGCCGCGTGCTCCTTCGCGTGCTTGGGCTTCTTGCTGTCTCTCGACTTCTTGCCGTGCTTGGACTTCGACATGGTGCCTCCGACGATGGGTACGGGTCGAGCATTGCGTCCGGTGGTGCTAGCCGGCGTCTCTCAGGACGGCCACCGAGCGTGGCGGCAGGGTGAGGGTCGTCTCTGCGTCGCCCGCCTCGAGGTGCGGGTCGGCCCATCCGGCCAGGATGGTCGACCCGGCGGCGACGGGCACGGCCGAGGCGTCGGTCCCGCGGTTGAGCACCACGCGGACACGACCGCGGACCACCTCGAGGACGGGGGAGTCGTCGTCGCCCTCGACGCGGGTGGCATCGAGCTGCCCCGATGCGATGTCCGACTCGGATCGACGAAGGTCGATGAGAGTCCGGTACCAGTCGAGGAGCCGCGCGTGCTCGGCCTGGCCGAGCTCGTCCCAGTCGAGGACGCTCGCATCCCGGGTGGCGGGGTCCTGCGGGTCAGGGACCACGAAGCCCTCGCCGTACATGTCCACCCAGCCGTGTCCCGAGAACTCGCGGGCGCGTCCCTCGCTCACGGCACGGGCGAGGTCGGTGTCGGTGAAGTCGGCGAAGAACCGCCAGTCGGTCGACGCCCCCCACTCCTCGCCCATGAAGAGCATCGGCGTGAAGGGCGACGTGAGGACGAGCGCCGCGGCCATCGCCAGCCCACCCGCGTCGAGGCTCGCCGAGGGGCGGTCGCCGCGCGCACGGTTGCCCACCTGGTCGTGGTCCGACGCGAACGCGACGAAACGGTGACCGTCGGTGTCGCGCGGGACGGGATGGCCCCAGTCCTTGCCGCGGAAGGTCGAGAAGTCGCCGTCGTGGACGAACGCCCCGGTGAGCGCCTTGCGCAGCACCGCGACCGAGCCGAAGTCGACGTAGTACCCGTGGCGCTCACCCGTGAGCAGGGCGTGCACCGCGTGGTGCACGTCGTCGGCCCACTGGGCGGTCATCCCTCGTCCGCCGGAGGTGGTCCCCGTCACCGTGCGGGGGTCGTTCTCGTCGGACTCCGCGATGAGCCCGAGCGGGCGGCCGACCTCGCGCGAGAGGGCGGCGACCGCGTCCGAGAGCTCGGCGAGGATGTGCGGGTCCGAGTCGTCGATGAGGGCGTGGACGGCGTCGAGGCGCAGCGCGTCGACATGGAAGTCGCGCATCCATCGCACCGCGTTGTCGACGATCCACCGCCGCACCTCCACCGAGCCGGTCCCGTCGAGGTTGACGCCCTGGCCCCACGGGGTGTGGTGGTCGTCCGTGAAGTACGGCCCGAACGTCGACGTGTAGTTCCCCGTCGGTCCGAGGTGGTTGTAGACGACGTCCAGCACCACACCGAGCCCGTGGCCGTGCGCGGCGTCCACGAAGCGCTGGAACGCCGCCGGGCCACCGTACGGCTCGTGGACGGCGAAGAGGTCGACCCCGTCGTAGCCCCATCCGTGGCGGCCGTCGAACGCGGCGACCGGCATGACCTCGACGAGGTCGACACCGAGGTCAGCCAGGTGGCCGAGCCGGGCGATCGCCGAGTCGAAGGTGCCCTCAGCGGTGAACGTGCCGATGTGCAGCTCGTAGATCACCGAGCCCAGGACGCTCGTCCCCGGCCAGGCGTCGTCGTCCCAGTCGTGCACGGACGCGTCGAAGAGCTGGCTCGGACCGTGGACCCCGAGGGGCTGGCGGGGGCTGCGCGGGTCGGTCGGGCGGGCCCCCCGTCGACGCTGAAGCCGTAGAGGGCGTCCGGCGCGAGCGCGCCCGTGACGCCCTCCGGAGCGCCCCACCAGCCGTCGCCGAGCGAGCTGTCACGGACCATCTCGACCCGGTCGTCCGCCTGGCCGGCGCGGTCGGGGTCGGTGGCGTCGCCGGAGGCGAACCCGTCGGCGTCGGCAGGAGGGAGCACGAGCTCCACCCGGGAGGCGTCCGGAGCCCAGACCACCGGAGAGGCGGGCTCGAGCGTGCCGCGGTCCTGCGATGTCTGGGTGTCGGTCATGATGCGGTCTCCGGGATGAGGAGTGCGACGGGGTAGGTGTCGAGCAGCGGGGCGATCCGTTGGTGACCACCGTCGAGGACACGGTCGGTGAGCACGTCCCTCCATCGTCCCTCAGGAAGGGTCACCGTGTGCTCTCCCCAGCCGCCGAGGCGCTGCAGGCTCCCAGCACCACGGGTGGCGAGCGTGACGATGCGCGGACCGTCACCCTCCGTCCTGGCGAACGTCAGGACGCACCCGGACGAGGCCGCCAGCGGGCGGTAGCCGGCGTCGGGACCGATGAACGCGCCCGGGTACGTGCGGCGCACACGCAGCGCTGCGGCGGTCACGAGGAGCTTCTCCTCGGACAGGTCCCGGGGGTTGCTCCTGGCGTCGAGCCTGCCGAGCCGCTCCACGAGCTCGTCGGCGTCGACCGGCTGACGGTTGTCCGGGTCGACGAGCGTCGGCCGGAACGACTCCGTGCCCTGGTAGACGTCCGCCACGCCCGGCATCGTCAGCTGGACGAGCTTGATGCCGAGGCTCGCGGCGCGGACGGCGCTCGCGGTGCGCTCGGCCCACGCGGTGAAGAGGTCGACGACGACCGGGTCCTCGAGGGCGCGCCGCGCGAGAGCCATGACGGCGTCCTCGTAGGCCTCGACGGGCTCCGTCCATGTCGTCCACGTCTTCGCCTCGCGGACCGCCTTGAGCAGGTACGTCGTGATGCGGTCGGCGGTGATGGGTCCGTCGAGGCCCCAGGTGCCGGCGATCGTCTGCCACACGAGGTACTCCGTGCGGCCGTCGAGCAGCCTGCTGCGCGACGTGGCCGTGTGCTCCCGGAGGGTGTCGACGAGCTCGGCCCACTCGTTCGCGTACTCGGAGAGGACGCCCAGACGTGCCCGTGTGTCCTCGTTGCGCTTCGTGTCGTGCGTCGAGCCGGTCGTCTGCGCGAGCGGCGTCTGGGCGGCGAACCGTTCGGCGAAGGCGTGCCAGTCGTCGGTGCTCACGGCGAAGCGTGCCGGCTCCCCGCCGACCTCGCAGAGGGAGACGAGGTGCATCCACCGGTAGAACGCGGTGTCCTCGACACCCTTGGCCATGACGGCCCCGCACACCTGCTGGAACCGGATGACGAGCTCGTCGCGTCGCACCTCGCGACGCCGCCCCGCCGAGCCCACCTCCTTGCCGAGGAGGAGGTCGACGAGCATCTCGAGCGTCTCCGTCCGGATCTCGTCGACGTGGGCACGAGCGATCGCGGCAGCCTCCTCCATGGCGTGCACCGACTCGCGGCGCGTGTCGGCGCCGGGAACCACGTACGCGCGGTAGCGGTCGAACGCGACGAGAAGCTCGACGAGGCACTCGTTGAGCGCGCGCCACGTGTGGTCGCGCAGCCGCGGGTCGTCGCGGCAGATGGCGGCGGCGAGGTCCGTCAGGCGGTGGACCTCGGCGTAGAGCGGGCCGTGGACGATCTCGCGCTTCGACGTCTCGACGAGCTCCGGGAGGTCGTCGCCCGCGTCGCCCGTGACGCGGTGCATGAGGCTGGCGAGGCGGGACTCGCCCATCGGCTCGACGAACGTCGACTGGAGCCGCCACATGCCTTCGTAGCCGGTCGTGCCGACCGTCTCCCAGTCGCGGGGGACCTCTTCCTCGCCTGCGAGGATCTTCTCGACGGACACCCAGGCACCACCGGACTTCTCGGCGAGCCGGCTGAGGTATCCCGACGGGTCGGCAAGACCGTCCGGGTGGTCGATGCGCAGGCCGTCGACGATGCCGGCGTCGAGCAGCTCGAGGATGAGCTCGTGCGTCTCGTCGAAGACGTCCGGGTCCTCGACCCGGATGGCGGCGAGGGTGCCGACGTCGAAGAACCGCCGGTAGTTGAGCTCTTCGTCACCGACCCGCCAGTGGGCCAGCCGGTAGAACTGCCGGTCCACGAGCTCGGCGAGGGGGAGCGACTCGGTACCGCTCCGGACGGGGAAGACGTGGTCGAAGTATCGCAGGACGGTCTGCTCGCGGCCGTGGCCGGGGATCTCCTCTACCTCGACCGTCAGGTCGCCCGAGGCGAGCACGTCCCCGATCCGCCCGCCGAGCACGGGCATGAGGAGTGCTCCCTCGCCACCCGACCAGTCGACGTCGAACCACTTGGCGAAGCGCGACTCCGGCCCGTCCGAGAGGACCGACCAGAGGGCTGCGTTGTGCCACGCGGGCGTGGGTACAGCCATGTGGTTGGGCACGATGTCGAGCACGAGGCCGAGCCCTGCCTCGTGCGCGGCGGCGGCGAGCCGGTCGAGTCCGGCCCGCCCGCCGAGCACGTCGCTCACCCGGGAGTGGTCCACCACGTCGTACCCGTGGGTGGAGCCCGGCGCCGCCGCGAGGATCGGCGACAGGTACAGGTGCGTCACGCCCAGCGACGCGTAGTACCCCGTCCTCGCAGCGACATCGTCGAACGTCAGGTCCGCACCGAGCTGGAGCCGGTACGTGGAGACCGGCACCGGCTTGCCCGGGGACGGGGACCGGCGGCTGGACACCCACTCGCTCTGGGCGGTGGTCTCGTGCTGTCCGGTCGCGTGCGGCTCTGACATCCGGGCTCCTCGTGTTGTGCGGCTACTCCCCGAGCGGAGGCCGCGTCAAGAAGACCACGCTCCGTCCCTTGACGCACATCGAGGCGCCGGCAGCGACGGTCCCTGCCGTCGGGGTCGGGAGCTCGATCGGCGTCGGTGACGAGAGTGGCGACGCGTCCAACGGCGGGGTGGCCGTGTCGAACACGATCGTCCACTCCGCACCGAACCGGGCGTCGGGGATCGTGAAGTCGAGCTCGTCGTGGTGAGCATTGAAGAGGATGAGGAAGCTGTCGTCGACGATCCTCTCCCCACGCAGCCCGGGCTCCCCGATCGCCTCACCGTTGAGGAAGACGGCGACGGAGCGTGCGAAGCCCTCGTTCCACGCGTCGTCCTGCATGTGCTCGCCCTCGACGTTGAGCCAGGCGATGTCGCCGAGGACCTCGTCGCTCCAGTCGTGGTCACCGTCGAAGAAGCGGCGACGGCGCAGCACCGGGTGGCGCAGTCGCAGGTGGACCAGCTGCTGCGTGAAGCTCAGGAGGTCCTGCTTCTCGTGGTCGAGCTCCCAGTCCATCCACGCGAGCTCGTTGTCCTGGCAGTAGACGTTGTTGTTGCCCTGCTGGGTCCGCCCGATCTCGTCGCCGTGCGCGATCATCGGGACGCCCTGGGAGAGCAGGAGCGTGGCCAGGACGTTGCGCTGCTGGCGTCGTCGGAGCTCGTTGATCTCCGGGTCGTCCGTGGGTCCCTCGACTCCGCAGTTCCACGAGCTGTTGTGGCTCTCGCCGTCGTTGTTCCCCTCGCCGTTCGCGTCGTTGTGCTTCTCGTTGTACGAGACGAGGTCGGCGAGCGTGAAGCCGTCGTGGGCGATGACGAAGTTGACGGACGAGATGGGCTTGCGGCCCGTGTGCTCGTAGAGGTCGGAGGAGCCGGAGAGGCGGCTCGCGAACTCCGCGAGGGTCGCGGACTCCCCGCGCCAGAAGTCGCGGACGGTGTCCCGGTACTTGCCGTTCCACTCGCTCCACATGGAGGGGAACCCGCCGACCTGGTAGCCGCCGTCGCCGAGGTCCCACGGCTCGGCGATGAGCTTGACCTGGCTGACGACGGGGTCCTGGTGGACGAGGTCGAAGAACGCGGAGAGCCGGTCGACCTCGTGGAACTGGCGAGCCAGCGTCGAGGCGAGGTCGAAGCGGAAGCCGTCGACGTGCATCTCCGTCACCCAGTAGCGCAGCGAGTCCATGATGAGCTGCAGCACGTGAGGGTGGCGCATGAGCAGCGAGTTGCCCGTGCCCGTCGTGTCGAAGTAGTGCTGCTGCTCCTCGTCGACGAGCCGGTAGTACGCGGCGTTGTCGATGCCGCGGAAGCTGATCGTCGGGCCCTGGTGGTTGCCCTCGGCCGTGTGGTTGTAGACGACGTCGAGGATGACCTCGATGTTGGCCTCGTGGAGGGCCTTGACCATCGCCTTGAACTCCTGGACCTGCTGGCCGACGGAGCCCGAGGAGGAGTAGCGGTTGTGCGGGGCGAAGAACCCGATGGTGTTGTAGCCCCAGTAGTTCGAGAGGCCCTTCTCCACGAGGGTGGAGTCGTTGACGAACTGGTGCACCGGCATGAGCTCGATCGCGGTGATGCCGAGCTCGACGAGGTGGTTGATGACGGCAGGGTGCGCCATGCCCGCGTACGTCCCGCGCAGCTCCTCGGGGACGTCCGGGTGCTGCTGCGTCATCCCGCGCACGTGCGCCTCGTAGATGACGCTCTCGTGGTACTCGTGGTTCGGCGGGCGGTCGTGACCCCAGTCGAAGAACGGGTTGACGACGACCGACTTCATCGTGTGCGCCGCGGAGTCGTCGTCGTTGCGCTTCTCCGGCTCGCCGAACGTGTACGAGAAGAGGCTCTGGTCGCCGTCCACCTCACCGTCGATCGCCTTGGCGTACGGGTCGAGCAGGAGCTTCGACGGGTTGCACCGCTGCCCGTTCTCCGGGTCGTACGGGCCGTGCACGCGGAAGCCGTAGCGCTGCCCGTGCTGCACCGAGGGGAGGTAGGCGTGCCAGACGAAGGAGTCCACCTCCGTGAGCTCGATCCGGGTCTCCGTGCCGTCGGTCTCGAAGAGGCAGAGCTCGATGCGCTCCGCCACCTCCGAGAAGATGGCGAAGTTGGTGCCGGTGCCGTCGAAGGTCGCACCGAGGGGGTAGGGATGTCCAGGCCAGATCTGCATGCGAAAAGACTGCACTACGAATCGACCCCCGTCATGCCAGAAAGACCTTGAGGAGGCCAAAAGGGACGTTTCTCCACCTCGAACGCGTGTTCTGTCCCTATGACGTTCACCACGTGCCCCGGCGGAGGTGTCGTGGACGCTGCACCTCTGGCGCAATTCGCCGGAGTTTGGTGGGATGAAGCATGGCCACGAACCGATCAGTCCAGGACGACCCGGGCGCACGACGCCCGAACGCGACACCCGTGCCGATCCAGCGCGACGCTCGCTACTACGACGAGGACAAGCCGGGCATGGGTGACGTTCTCACCGGAGGGGACGCCACGCGGGCTCCGAAGTCGCTGCGCGAGTCGGAGCGGCGTGCCAAGGACGGCGCGATCCTCGCCGGTGACGACTGGGACAACCCCGAGGAGATCTAGGCCCGGGTGGGTCCGGGGCGACCGGTACCGGAGCGGGAGCCTGTCCCGGTCGCGCTCGTGGAGCTCCTCGTCCATGCTGGCAGCAGCCCTGCACGCTGACCCGCCTACCTGACGCCTGGAGCACCCGATGCCACCCGAGGACTGGAACCAGACACTCACGGCGGGCCCGTTGCTCGCCATCGCCGGCGGGGCGATCCTCCTGCTGCTCGTGCTCATCATCAAGCTGCGCCTGCACGCCTTCCTCGCCCTCATCCTCGTCTCGCTCCTGACGGCGTTCGCGGCGGGGGTGCCCGCCGGGTCGGTGGTCGACGTCCTGACGAGCGGCTTCGGCACCACCCTCGGATCGGTCGCCCTCCTCGTCGGTCTCGGCGCGATGCTCGGTCGGATGGTCGAGACCTCGGGTGGAGCGAAGGTCATGGCCGACACGCTCGTCACGCGGTTCGGTGAGGAGCGGGCGCCGTTCGCCCTCGGGGTCGCGTCCTTGATCTTCGGCTTCCCGATCTTCTTCGATGCGGGTCTTGTCGTGATGCTCCCGATCGTGTTCGCGGTCGCCCGCCGTCTCGGCGGGTCGGTGCTCACGTACGGGCTGCCCACGGCCGGTGCGTTCTCGGTCATGCACATCTTCGTGCCGCCCCACCCGGGCCCGGTCGCGGCCTCCGAGCTCCTCGGTGCCGACACCGGCCTGGTCATCCTCCTCGGCCTCGTCGTCGCCGTCCCCACCTGGTACGTGTCGTCGTACATGTACGGGATCTGGGCCGGGAAGAAGTGGGTCCTGCCCGTCCCCGAGATCCTCGGCAAGCCGGAGGACGAGGACTACCCGGACAACCCTCCCGGGCTCGGGACCGTCGTGGCGATCCTCCTCCTCCCGCTCGTGCTCATCTTCATCAACACCGGTCTCGACACGCTGCGTGGTGCCGGTGTCCTCGACGGCGAGGCCTCCTGGTTCCAGCTCGCACGGGCCATCGGCTCGACGCCGGTCGCGCTGCTCATCGCCGTCCTCGTCGCCGCCTGGGTGCTCGGCCACCGTCGGGGTCGTGAGAAGACCGTCATCGAGAAGCTCCTCGACTCGGCGCTGGGCCCGGTCTGCTCCGTCATCCTCATCACCGGTGCCGGTGGGATGTTCGGCGCCGTCCTGCGCGCGTCGGGCATCGGCGACGCCCTCGCGGACGTGCTCGGGGACGTCGGCCTGCCGATCATCGTCGCCGGCTTCCTCATCGCCACGATCCTGCGCATCGCCCAGGGTTCTGCCACGGTCGCTCTCATCACGGCCGCCGGACTCATCCAGCCGGCCGTCGAGGCAGGCAGCTACAGCGGGCTGCAGACGGCGGCGATCGTCGTCGCGGTGGCCGCCGGATCGGTCATGGCCTCGCACGTGAACGACTCCGGGTTCTGGCTCGTCGGGCGGTTCTTCGGCATGGACGTCCCGACGACGCTCAAGACGTGGACCGTCATGGAGACGATCATCGGACTCATGGGCTTCGCGATCGCAGGCATCGTCTTCGTCATCGCCTGATCGCTCGGGCCGTGCGACCGGGTGAGGTCTTGCGCGCGGGCGGGTGCTCACCCTGTCCTCGCAGGTGAGCGCGGCGGCCCATCGGGGCGCCGTCCGGGGCGTCCGTCTTCACCCGGTCCGACACGTCATGGACCGCCGTTCTCTGCGGATGGGGACTGTATCGCGGGACACTTCTCGCGACCAGCACCACGGTGAAGCGAGGATCTCATGAGCCACCTGTCGGCATGGAGCGCAGAGCACGTCGTGCAGCCCGTCAACCCCGGGCTCGCGCACGTGCTGCTGTGGCTCGTCCTGCACCCGCACGCTGCGGCGCGCATCGTCCGCCGTCGGACGGTCCGCGCCCGCTAGGTCGGCTCCGCGACCGACGGTACGGCCACGTCAGGCGGTGCGGCCGGCCCCTTGGCCGGAGCGCCCGGCGACCTCCTCCGCGAGCGAGACCCCCCAGGAGCGTGCGCGTGTCGTCTCGTCCGGGACGAGCGGCCCCGGCGTCCCTTCGACCCAGAACGACTCGGATGGTGCCACGAGGTCGAACCCCGACCGTCGGAGGCGCTTGTGCATGGCGCGGGCGGCGGAGCCGGGCATGCGTGGGTGCGAGACGCGGGTGTCGAAGGTCGCCGCCGCAGGCCTCGCGGAACCGTCGGGGACGGGTGGCAGCGACTCGAGCCACTCGCGGATCCCCGTCTCGCCGGAGACGACCGGGCCCCCGCGCTGCTTCGCCGCGTCCGCCCGGGTACCGGGCCGGCTCATCCCGAACGCGTGCGTCGGCCCACCCACGACGAGGAGCTCGGTGCCTGGTCGCCACACGGCACCGCCCACCTCCGCCAGCTCCACGTCCAGACGCGTCGACAACCCGTCCGCGACGGCCCGCGCCACCTCCTGCGTGTTGCCGAACATCGACTCGAAGACCACCAGTGCCCGCATCCTGCCCACCCCCGTCGTGTCGTCTCTCCAGGGTCGACCGACGGAGGGGTCCGGCGCCAGGGACCCAGGTCCCTCAGGAGGCGGCGCCCGGCGAGGCGCTGTCCGTGCCCTCCACGTGCCCGCTGCCGGCCTCGTCGTCCACCCCTGCGCGCACGACGAGCACGGTCTGGTCCGCCTTGCGCACCACCTCGCTGCTCACCGAGCCCATGAGGAGACCTCGGAAGGCACCGAGCCCGCGCGAACCGACGACGATCAGCCCGGCACCCTTGCCCGCCTCGAGGAGAGCGCGCGGCGGGTCGTCGAAGCGCACGTCGACGGACACCTCGAGCCCGGGATGCGCCTCGGTCAGCTCGCGGGCGAGCTGACCGACCTTGTCGTCCGCCCCGGCCGTGTCCGACGACCCGTCGGCGTCGCTGGAGGTGTCGCTCCCTGCCGCGGTCTCGCCGTCGCCATGGCGACCCAGACGGGTCGGGCGCGCATGCACCACGACGAGTGGTGTGCCGCGCAGAGAAGCCTCGTGCGCGGCGACCCGAGCGGCGGCCACCGAGGGCACCGACCCGTCCACGCCCACGACGACGGGCGCGCCGTCCTCTGCGCCCGCCTGCGCATCACGGACGACGGCGACAGGACAGAGCGCGTGCGCGGTCACGTGCGAGCCGGTCGACCCGAGCCGGCGACGACCGCTGTGGCCCCGCGCGCCGACGACGAGCAGCCCGGCTCCCCGGCTGACGTCGCGCAGCACGGGGACCTCCGAGCCGTGGAGCAGCCGGGTCGACACGGTCACGCCCGGCCAGCGCTCGCGGACGCGCGGGAGCGTGTGCTCGAGGTAGCTGCGTGACTCGGCCTCGAACATCTCGTCCTCGAGGAGCGGGTACCAGCCGATCACGTTGATCTCCCGCGTGCCGGGGCACGCTCGCACGAGGACCGCCTCTGCGCCCCGGCGCGCGGCTTCCGCCATGCCCCACTCGAGCGTCTGTGCACTGTGGGCTGAGCCGTCGAGAGCGATGATCACCGAGCCGTCGTGTGCCATGCGGGCCTCCTGAGCAGGTCGAGAGCGACCGCGTCCACGGTCGTCTTCACACTAGCCCTCAGCGCCGATACCGCGCATACCGTGACACGGGACCCTCGACCGCTCCGCACCGCTCGTCGGTCACCTGGCGAGGTGCGGGTGGACCGCCGTGAGGGTGAGCCAGCCACCGGAGAGGTTGCGTGCGTCGATGCCGGCGGCCACGAGCACGCGCGTCGCGATGTGCGAGCGGACGCCGCTCGCGCAGTGGACGCTGACGCCACGCCCTGCGGCTGCGGCGCGCACCTCCTCGACGCGGGTGCGCAGCTCGGTGTGCGGGACGTTCAGGGCCCCCTCGAGGTGGCCCTGCTCGAACTCGCCCGCCGACCGCACGTCGAGGACGAGCGTCTGAGCGCTGACCGTGTCGAGCTCGGTCGCGTGCCACTGCGGCATCGTGCCGTCGAGCACGTTCTGCGCGACGAAGCCGAGCATGTTCACGGGGTCCTTCGCCGACCCGTAGGGCGGCGCGTACGCCAGCTCGAGCTCGGCCAGGTCGTCCGCGGTCATGCCTGCTCGCAACGCCGTCGCCAGCACGTCGATACGCTTGTCCACCCCGTCTCGGCCCACGGCCTGCGCACCGAGCAGCCTGCCGTCCCGCGCGAAGGACGCGACGACGTGCACCTGCTCCGCCCCCGGGAAGTACCCGGCGTGGTGCCCGGGGTGGATGCGGACGACCTCGTGCTCGATCTCCGCGCGGGCGAGCGATGCCTGGCTCGCACCGGTCACGGCCGCCGTCAGTCCGAACACCCGGACGATCGCGGTCCCGAGCACCGACGCCTGCGGGGTGGTGCGCCGACCGAGCATGGAGTCGGCTGCGCGGCGCCCCTGACGGTTGGCGGGTCCCGCCAAGGGCACGGGACCTGCGGCACCTGTGACGGCCGAGAGCACCTCGACGGCGTCACCGACGGCCCAGACGTTCTCGTCGGACGTCCGCTGGTCCGCATCGACACGGATGGCGCCCGAGGCGCCCAGGTCGAGACCGGCCGCGCGAGCCAGGTCGCTCGCCGGACGCACACCGACGTTGACCACGACGACGTCCGCCGCGACCGTCGTCCCGTCCGACAGGGTGACCTCGACAGGGTCGTCGTCGGTCCCGTCGTCGATCCTGGTGACGCTCGTCGCCGACACCCCGAGGTGCAGTCCGACCCCGTGCGCTCGCAGCTCGTCGGCCAGGAGCGGGGCGAGCTCGGCGTCGAGGGGTGGCAGGACGTGGTCGGCGAGCTCGACGAGGTCGACGTGCAGCCCGCGCGCAACGAGGGCCTCGACGGCCTCGAGCCCGATGAACCCGGCGCCGACGACGACCGCGCGCGGCGGAGTGCCGGGCTCGGCGCGGGCCAGGACGCGATCGACGCGGGCGGTGAGGGCGTCGAGGTCGGGGATCGTCCGCAACGAGTGCACGACGGGGTGGTCCAGTCCGTCGATGGGCGGCCGGACGGCGACGGCCCCGGTGGAGAGGAGGAGCGCGTCGTAGGGGAGCGTGTACGTCTCGCTGCCGGATGCGACGGTCACCGACCGTGCCGCACGGTCGATCGCCGTGACTCGGCTCCCGGTGCGCACGTCGAGGGCGAGCGCGGCGGCCAGCGACCCTGGCGTGTGGAGAAGGAGGGCGTCTCGCTGCTCGATCTCGCCGGAGAGGTGGTAGGGGAGGCCGCAGTTCGCGAAGGAGACGTACTCCGACTGCTCGAGCACGGTGATCTGCGCGCTCTCGTCGAGGCGTCGTGCGCGTGCCGCTGCGCTCATCCCGCCGGCGACCCCACCGACGATGACGATGCGGCGTGGTTCGGTGGTGTCTTCGGTGGAAGTCATGGTCACAGCATACCCCTCGGGGTATGCTGGACGAGGCTCTGGCGGATGGCGTTCGTCACAGTCGGCTGCCCTGCGCCCGACCGAGCTCCACGCCGTGACCGACCGAGCCGACAGCCGGACGCCGACGCGACCAGCCACGGTGGCGGCGCGACCCCGTCGCGCGCAGCGCCCAGAGGATGGAGAGCACGTCCACGCCCTCCTGCGACCACGCACCGACGACCGCGGGCAACGCCCCGGTGGCGGCCACGCCCATGAGCGCCACGCTCAGACCGATACCCACCCAGATGCTCTGGAGCGCCACGTTCACCGTCTCGCGACCGATCGTCAGCGTCGTGCCCACCAACGCCACGTCGTCGCGCAGGATGACCACGTCCGCCGACTCGCTCGCCGCGGTCGCACCGCGTGCCCCCATCGCGATACCGACGTCCGCAGCTGCGAGCACCGGAGCGTCGTTGACCCCGTCGCCCACCATGACGACCGGGCGGTCGGTCAGGCCCACGACAGCATCGACCTTCTCGGCCGGGAGGCACTCCGCTCGCACGTCGTCGATGTCCAGCTCCGCCGCGACGTGCTCCGCCGTGGGGCGCGCGTCGCCCGTGAGCATGACGACGTGACGGATCCCCTGGGCGCGCAGATCGGCGATCGTCGCACGCGCATCCTCACGGACCTCGTCGCGCAGGACGAGAGCACCGGCGTACGAACCGTCCACCCCCACGTACACGGCCAGCTCACCAGGCTCGAGCGGCGTCGCAGGCACGTCCCCGACCGCAGCGGCGACGAACCCGCGCTTGCCGACCACCACGGTGCGTCCCTCGAGCAGGGCCGTCACACCGTTGGCCGTCGACTCCTCGGCCGACCCGGCCCCGGACAACGCGAGCCCGCGCACGGCAGCACCGGCGAGGACCGCCTGAGCGAGCACGTGAGGGGAGGACTGCTCCGCCGACGCGGCGAGCGTCAGGACCTCGTCACCCGACAGACCGCCCGCGGTCCGGACCTCGGTGAGCTCCGGACGGCCCCTGGTCAAGGTGCCCGTCTTGTCGAACGCGACCGACCGTGCCCGGTGGAGCTTCTCGAGCGTCCCGCTGTTCTTGATGATCGCGCCGGCATGCGCCGACCGGCTCATGCCCGCCATAAACGCGACCGGGGCAGCGATGATCAACGGGCACGGGGTCGCCACCACCAGCACCTCCGCGAACCGCACAGGGTCTCCCGACGCCCACCACGCCGCCCCCGCGATCGCGATCGCCACGGCAGTGAACGGGACCGCGAAACGGTCCGCGAGCCGCACCATCGGAGAGCGGCTCGCAGCAGCACCCTCCACGAGCGAGATGATCTGCTGATACTGGCTGTCCCGCGCAGCCCGCGTCACCTCGAGAGTCATCGCGACCGCCCCGTTCACCCCGCCGGACAGCACCTCCTCGCCCGCCACCCGCTCCACGGGAAGGCTCTCGCCGGTGAGCGAGGACTCGTCGAGGTCGGCACCAGCGGTGAGCAGCGTGCCGTCGACAGGCACGACCTCCCCGGCGCGCACGACCACACGGTCACCGGGACGGATCTCGTCGACCGGGACGTCCTGCGTCGACCCGTCCGCACACAGACGGTGCCCCGCCCGCGGAGCGTTGCTCAGCAGCGCCGTCAGGTCCCGCTCGGCGCGGTGCGCCGCGTAGTCCTCCAACGCCTCACCACCCGTGAGCATGAGCACGACGACCACCGCCGCCCACACCTCGCCCACCGCCACCGCCGCCCCGATCGCGGTCACCGCGAGGATATCCACACCCACGTTCCCACCACGCAGCTCCCGCACCATCGCCCACGCAGACCTCGCCGCGACCGACGCAGCAAAACCACCGAGCAGCCACGGTGCGACCCACGCCCACGACGTCGCCGACAGCACTCCCGCGCAGAGAGCGACGAGCACCGTCGTCACCACCAACGGGTAGCGACGCGCGGCGCTCAGGAACCTGTCCATGACACCGGTCTACTCCTCGAGAACACGGCGCCGCCAGCAAGGTGAGGCTGTCCGAGCACACCGAGCGTGCCCGGACGCGCCCCCGTACCGTAAGCCCAGAACCACCACCGATCGGAGACGCCCATGACCACCCCACAGACCCCCGCAGATGCCCACCCGACACGACGCCCCGTGCGCATCGGTGTCCAGATCGCCCCCCAGCACGCCACCTACGAGACCATCCGCCAGACCGCCGCAGCCCTCGAAGACCTCGGCGTCGACATCCTCTTCAACTGGGACCACTTCTACCCCCTCAGCGGCGAGCCCGACGGACTCCACTTCGAGTCCTGGACGATGCTCGCCGCGCTCGCAGAGCAGACCACCCGCGTCGAGCTCGGCGCGCTCGTCAACTGCCACAGCTACCGCAACGCGAACCTCCAGGCCGACATGGCACGCACCATCGACCACATCAGCGCCAAGGGCGGCACCGGCCGCTTCATCTTCGGCACCGGGTCCGGCTGGTTCGAGCGCGACTACGACGAGTACGGGTACGCGTTCGGCACGGCCGGCAGCAGGCTCGACGCGCTCGCAGCCGGCCTGCCGGTGATCGAGGAGCGGTGGGCGCGGCTCAACCCGCCGCCGACCCGCCGGATCCCCGTGCTCATCGGTGGGGGCGGGGAGAAGAAGACGTTGCGGATCGTCGCGAAGCACGCCGACATCTGGCACAGCTTCAGCGACGCTGCGACGCTCGAGCGCAAGCTCGGCATCCTGGCCGAGCACGGGCGCGCCGTGGGGCGAGACGTGGCGGAGATCGAGGTCTCGACCGAGATCGGCAGCCGCAGCCTGAGCGAGGTCGAGGAGCACCACGCTCTCGGCGCGACCCTCTTCACCATCGGGATCTCCGGACCGGACTACGACGTCTCCCGCGTGTCCGACTGGCTCGCCTGGCGGGACGAGAAGAACGCCCAGGGGGCACGAGCGTGACCACCGGTGCCGACGGACCGGATCCCGTCGGTGACGTCCTGGCCGAGCTGGCGGCGCTGGAGGACCCGAAGATCCGCGCGGTCAACGAGCGCCACGGCGACGACCACGGTGTCAACCTCACGCAGCTGCGTGCGGTCGCCAAGAGGCTCAAGACCCAGCACGACCTCGCGGGCCGGCTCTGGGGGACAAGTGACACAGCCGCCCGGCTCGTCGCGATCCTCGTCTGCCGGCCCAAGGCGTACAGCGCGGCCGAGCTGGACGCCATGCTGCGCGACGCACGGGTACCCAAGGTGAACGCCTGGCTCGTCAGCTACGTCGTGAAGAAGAGTCCGCACGTCGAGGAGCTGCGGACGCGATGGTTCGTCGATCCCGACCCGGTCGTCGCCGCCGCAGGGTGGGCCCTGACGAGCGACCGCGTGGCGAAGTCCCCGGAGGGCATCGACCTGGACGGCCTGCTCGACCTCGTCGAGTCGCACATGAAGGACGCGCCGGAACGGTTGCAGTGGGCGATGAACGAGTGCCTCGCCACCATCGGCATCCATCACCCCGAGCATCGGGCGAGGGCGATGAGCATCGGCGAGCGGCTCGAGGTCCTCAAGGACTACCCGACACCGCCGGGCTGCACCTCCCCGTACGCGCCGATCTGGATCGCCGAGATCGTCCGGCGTCAGACCCTCGCATAGGCACTGCTCGTCCGCAGTCGATCCGCACGCACGACGATGCCCTGACCGAGTGGTCAGGGCATCGTCGTGCTCGGGTCGGGCCGCGGTCGTCAGCCGGCGGACCCCTGGACGGATCCCCGTGACTCCTGCGCCTGGTCCTGGACCGTGCCCTGCGCATGCTGCGCCTGGTCCTTGACCTGCTCAGAGGCCTCTCGTGCCTCGTGGGCGACGTCCTGCGCGCCGCTCGCGGCCGTCTCCTTCACCTGTTGCGCACCGTCGACCGCCGTGTCCTTGACGTTCGTGAACGCCTCGGTCGCGGGCTCACGCAGAGTCGCACCAAGATCCTGCGCGGCACCCTTGAGCGTGTCGGTGGCGTGCTGCACGCCCTCGTTCTCCTTCGCGGCACGCACGGCGTCCTGCTCCGTGCGGGTCGCCGGGAGCAGCGCGGCGGCGAGCATGCCGACCCCGAAGGCGACGAGGCCGGCAGCGAGCGGGTTGCCCTCGGCCGTGCGACGCACGTCGCCGGGCGCGCTCTTCGCTGCATCAGCGACGGAGCCGCCGGCGTCACGGACGCCGTGCGCGGCGCTGTGCGCAGCGTCGTGCGCGCTGTCTCCCGCATCGGAGGCGGCGCCGAAGACCTTGTCCTTGACGCCGCCGACGGCGGACCTCACCTTGTCGGTCTGCCGCTGGGCGATCTTCGAGGGGTTGACCTTCTCCTCGAGGTTGTCCACGTCCTGGCTCAGTGCGGCACGGGTGGCCTCGATGTCTGCGCGGATCGCGTCCGGGTCGTTCGTCGTCATGATGTCTCCTGTCCTGTGAGCGCGTCGGGGATCTTCTTGAGCGTGTCCGCAGTCTGCGGAAGCCCGGGGGTCTGCTCGAGTGCCTTCTTTCCTCGGAGCGCGAGGACCGCGGCCACGGCCGCCCAGAGGAGGGCGACGATGAGTGCCGACCAGCCGAGGGCCGGGTCGCGGTCGCCGATGAGTGCACCGAGGGTCCACCACAGGGCGACCGACAGGAAGAACACCGCGAAGTGCGCCGCCCATGTGGCGCCTCCGAGGAGACCCACGCCCTTCCCGGCCTTCGTGGCGCTCTCCTGCGCTTCCGCCTTCGCCAGCGCGATCTCTTGCCGGACGAGGGTCGAGAAGTCGCGCGTGAGGTCGCTGAACAGCTCGCCGACCGAGGAGTCGGCCGGGTCGTCGGGGCCGGGTCGCGGCGCTTCGGGGGACGGGACCGTCATCGCAGGCCTCCTCCGGCGAGCGGGTCGGTTCCCCCACGTGCAGAGCCGGGGACCGACCCCGTGGCGCTGTCCGCGGCGTATCCGCCGGGCGTGGAGGTCGGCACGGCGGGGACGCCGTAGTCGACGCCGTAGTCGGAGGCGGGGACCGGGGTGGGGACGGCGGTGGCGGTCGGGACGGGAGCGGTGGTGGCCGTCCTGTCCGAGGTGCCTCGTGCACCAGCGGTCCCGGCAGGCTCGCTGGAGTCGGCGGCGTCGGCCCTGAGGCTGCGGGTCACCCGACCTGCGACGAGTCCCAGTCCTGCGGCGATGGCGATGAAGGTTCCCGGCGAGCGTCGTGCGAACTGCTTGACGTCGGAGAGCACCTCCTCCGGCCCGCGGTTGTCGAGCCACTCGCTCGCTGTGGCGAGGTACCCGGAGGCGCGCCGTGCGACGTCGCTCGCGATGCCGGGCTCGTCGCTGGCGGAGGCCATCGAGCTCAGCTCGTCCGAGATGGAGCGTGCTCCCGTGGAGAGGCGTTGCAGCTGGACGCCGGCTCCCTCGGAGAGCTCGGTACGGCTCTGCTGCCAGAGGTCGCTGACCTGGACCTTCGCTTCTGCGAAGGTCTCCTTGGCGCGGTCTGCGGCTTCTGCGGCGGTGTCGCGGGCCATCGTCTTCTCGGCGTCGAGCACCGATCCGGCGGCGTCCTTGGCCGTGCTCGCGAGGCCGGCGGCCTCGTCCTTCGTCGTGGCCGCGAGGGTCGCCGCCTCGTCCTTGGCCGTGTCCGCCAGGTGCGACGCCTTCTCGCGTGCGCCGCCCTCGTCGCTGTCGGACCCGCTACCGAAGCCGTCAGGTTCGCCGTAGCGCGGGGCGGGTGGCGACTGGGGAGTGCTCGGGTAGCCGGTGGGGTTCGTCCCCTCGGTGGGGTGCGGCGGGCTGGTGTAAGGGTCCGTCATGGTCGTACCTTTCGTGTGCGTGGTCGAGGGTGGTGGCAGGGCTCAGGAGCCCGACCCGGGTTCCACAGGGGCGTAGACCGGCGGGACGTCGGCCATCTCGAGGTCGGCCGTGGCCTGGATGAGGGCCAGGAGATCGGTGTCGAGACCGGGGGAGAACTCCTCGAAGCGCTCGTCCGCGATCGTCGACGGGAACCCTGCTGGTGCCTGCTCGTCGGCGAGGAGCTCGGTGCCGTCCTTGGAGGGGGACATGCCCTGGAAGATCTTCCCGGCCTCGGAGGCGTTCGTGAGGTCGAAGGTGTACTGCTTGCTCTGCAGTCCCAGGTCGACGAGCTTCTTGACCTCGGGGAACTTCTCGGCGTTGGTCTTGGGGATCGGCAGGAGCTTGCCCCAGTCGACGCCGAGCGTCTCGAGCGCCTTCGCGTAGGCGTTCTCGTGGGCCTGGTCGCGCACGATGAGGTACGAGATCGTCGAGCGGGCCGTCTTGTTCTCGGTCATCTCGTAGATGCGGCACTTCTGGAGGCGGCCCGTCGACTCGAGCATGAGGTTGTAGAGCAGGTCGAGCACGAGGTTGCCCGAGTTGTAGACGTAGCTCCCGCTCCAGGGGTTGCCGGCGGAGTCGACGGGCAGAGCGCCTTGGGCGGCGACGAGGTAGTGCTGGATGTTGCCCTGGTCCAGAGCGCTCTCGAGCGGGATCGCGCCCTTGGCCCCGGGGGTGTCGAGCGGGTCGGTCTTCTTGCCGTTGTAGCGAGGTGACCCGTCGAGCAGGCGAGCGATCGTGGTGCCGATGAGCTCGACGTGGCTGATCTCCTCGGTCCCGATGCCCTGGAGGAGGTCGCGGTACGGCTTGCCCGTCGGTCCTCGGAAGTTGATGCTCTGGAAGAGGTACTGCATCATCGTGCGCATCTCGCCGAACTGGCCGCCGAGACCCTCTTGGAGCGCGTTGGCTGCCGCGGGGTCCGGCTCGTCGGCGACGATCTCGTGGATGAGTCGTTGGACGTGGAGGAACATGGGTTGCCTCTCGATCTGGATGGTGCCGGGTGGTCGTCCGTCGGGGTCGCCGCACAGACCCGGGAGCGTGGTTCGCTCCGGGTGGTCAGGTGTGATGGATGTGCGGCGAGGGTCGCTTCGCGTCGTGCGCGAGTGACGGTGGCTCTCGGCACCGTCGGGCCGTGGCGGGCGCAGGTGGTTCTAGACGTCGCTGTCGTGGTGCGCGGGACCAGGGGTGCTGGCCGTGGTGTCGCGGGGGTTCAGCATCGCCGGATCGGCATCGGGGTCGTCCGGGCCGGACCTGTCGTCTGACCTGTCGTCACGAGGGTTGAGGGTGCCTGGATCGGCATCCGTGTCGCTCGCGGGATCGTAGGGCTGCTCGCTCATGGAGTCTCCTCGGCTGCGGGGGATCGGCGGCGACCGAGGGTCGCGACCGTCTCGCCGCCAGCTTGACGAGGTGGTGGTGGAGCTGCCGTGGTCGGTGTGGAGCGCTCGACTGTTCGGCTTCACCCAATGTAGGTCAGGGCAGCCGGGCGCGCGCGCCGAGATTACTCGTCTCGCTCCGTGGCTGGTCGGCCGGCGTTCTGTGCGCCGAGCCTCTTGCGCAGGAAGGCGATCGGGAGGAGGAGGGTCGCCAGCGCTGTGACCAGCCACACGAGGACCACCGCCGCGATCCAGGTCGTCACGCCACCGGTCACCTCGAGCCCGCCGGTGAGCGCCATCGCCGCAAGGAGAGCGACGTACGTCGACACCAGTCCGACCCCACCGAGGAACGCGCTGGCGTACTTGCGTGTCATCAGCGCGATGAAGGGCGACAGGATCGCCTGCGCGACGGTGAACACCACGACGGCTGTGGCGAACCCGGCGGCCGTGAGGCTGAACCCGTCGACCACGAGCGACGTGACCCAGAGCCCGACCGCGGCAGAGCCGAGGAAGATCGCCACCCGGATGAGGAAGATGACCATGCCGCGATCGTAGACCTGGGGGCGGCACGGAGACCAGGGTCATGTGGCCCGTGGGAGTCGGCCGCGAGCGGTCAGGGTACGCGTGCCGGTGAGACCGGTCGCTGTGCGAGCGCGAGGAGCGGGAAGAGCAGGACCGAGACCATGCCGGCCCCGACGAGGGCGGCGGCGGTGGTCTCGGCGAGCAGCCCGGCGTCGACGCCGATGCTCGTCACCGCGACGATGATCGGCAGACCGGTCGCGCAGAACAGTGCGATCGCTCGTCTGTCGGCAGCGCTCGACCCGACCGGGGCGGCAAGGATGCCGGGGAGGCCGCGCACGAGCAGCAGGAGGACGACGAACACCGGGACCAGGGCGAGTGCGCTGGGGTCGTCGAGCAGCGCCCGGAGCTCGAAGGTGACTCCTGTGCTGATGAAGAACACGGGGACGAGGAACCCGTAGCCGAGAGCCTCGATCTTGCTCTCGACGAGCTCGCGATCGTGCTCGGGCGCCTCGGCGACGAGCAGGCGCCACTGCATGCCGGCGACGAAGGCCCCGAGCAGCATGTCGAGGCCCAGCACCATGCTCAGCGTCACGAGGACCGCGAGGAGCAGCAGCACGAGCCTGATCGCGAACTGTCCGCTCGTGTGCAGAGTGGCCGCGACGAGACCGTGCAGGGACGCGTGCGGGCCGCGCGACGCCCACCACACGGCCGCTGCCGCGATCGCGACGAAGACGAGGAGCACGATCGTGGCGGCGCCTGGACGTCTGCCGCTGAGGAAGATCGAGATCGCGAGGAGCGGTCCGAACTCGCCTGCGGCGCCGACGGCAGTGATCGCACGGCCGAACGGCTGGTGCAGCTCGCCCGTGTCACGCACGATCGGCAGGATCGTGCCCAGCGCGGTCGAGCCGAGCGCGATCCCGATGATGGCTCCTGCGGAGAGGTCGGGAGCGATGAGCGCCCCTGCGGCGACGCCGGCCACGAGCGAGACGAGCCACCCGAGTCCTGCGCGACGGAGCGGGCGTCCGCGGATGGCCGAGAAGTCGATCTCGTTGCCCGCCATGAAGAAGAGCATCGCGAGCCCGAGCTCGGCGAGGGTCTCGGTGACGACGGTCGGCTCGACCCACCCGAGCAGGCTCGGTCCGAGCAGCAGACCCAGCACGATCTCGAAGACGACGAGGGGGATGCGTGCCACCCGACCGATGGCGGCGGCGATCACGGCGGCCGCCACCGCTGCGGCAGGGATGAGCAGGAGCGCGAGCTCCTCGTGGCTCATCGGGTCACGGCCTCGGTGCTGCGCGACGACGTGCGCGTCGGGCACGGACAGAGACGGGCCGCATGAGGACATACCTCTCAGATCGTGACGCTCCGCTACACGGGCATCATGGCTCTCTCTGGGCTCCTGCGCATCCTGGGAGCCTCAGGTTCGTGTCTCCTGCCGGTCGCCGACGTGCCGGATGACGGCTTTGGCGGCTTCCATGAGGACGAACACGAGCACGGCGATCCCTGCGGTGAGCATCCAGCTGTGCAGTCCGATGGGGGTCGAGTCGAACCAGGCGTTCATGAACGGCGCGTAGGTGAACACGAGCTGGAGGGCGATGAGCGCGCCGGCCGAGATCCACAGGCTGCGGTTGCCGGTGAGCACCCGCACGGTGAACGCGGAGCCGTTGAGCAGGCGGCAGCTGAGCAGGAAGGCGAGCTGGCCGAGGGCGAGCATCATGACTGCGGACGTCTGCGCGACGGCGTAGTCGCCGGTGCGGTCGCGCTCGAGGAGGTAGACGGCGAGGGTCGCGGCGCCGAGGACGACCGAGGCGGTGAGGATCACGGCGACTGCGCGGGACGAGAGGACCTGCTCGGTCGCTGCGCGTGGCATGCGCCGCATGATGCCGGGCTCGGCGGGCTCGCCTGCGAGGGTGAGCGAGAGCGTGAGCGCGGTCGCCAGGTTGATCCAGAGGATCTGGACGGGGGAGAGCGGCAGGGCGATCGCCGCGAGGACGGCGACGAGGATCACCAGGGACTGCGCCCCGTTCGTGGGGAGGAGGAACACGACGGCCTTGCGGATGTTGTCGTAGATCCGTCGACCCTCCTCGACCGCGCGCTCGATGGTCGCGAAGTTGTCGTCGGCGAGGACGATGTCCGCGGCCTCCTTGGTCGCTTCGGTCCCCTTGATGCCCATCGCGACACCCACGTCCGCGCGGGTGATCGACGGGGCGTCGTTGACTCCGTCTCCGGTCATCGCGACGACCTCGCCGTGGGACTGCAGGGCCCGGACGATCCGTAGCTTGTGTTCCGGCGAGGTGCGGGCGTAGACGTCGATGTCGCGGACGACCTGGCGGAGCTCGTCGTCGTCCATCGCCTGGAGGTCGGCGCCGGTCAGTGCGGGCACGTCGCCCTCGGCGGGGGCGATGCCGAGCTCGCGGGCGATCGCCGTCGCGGTGCCGCGGTGGTCGCCGGTGATCATCTTCACGCGGATGCCTGCTGCGTGCGCCTCGGCGATCGCGGCGGTGGCCTCGGGGCGTGGCGGGTCGACGATGCCGACGACGCCGAGGAAGGTCAGGCCGACTTCGAGGTCGTCCAGAACGATGTCGTCGACGCCGTCTGCCGGGCGGGCGGCTGCGGCGAGCACGCGGAGACCTTGGGCCGACAGGGCGTCGACCCGGTCCTCCCACGCGGTCCGGTCCAGCGGGGCGGTCGTGCCGTCCGCGGTGCGCTCGGTGTCGGCGCGGTCGAGGAGCCGGTCCGGGGCGCCGACCACGTGCACGATGCGGTTCACGCCGTCGGGGGTGGTGCCGGGCGGGAGCTCGTCGAGGGTCGCGGAGAACTTGTGGGTCGACTCGAACGGCACCGCGCCGACCCGGGTCGCGGCGCTGGTGGCTGCGCCTGCCTTCGCTGCCAGGACGTCGAGGGCGCCCTCGGTGGGCGCGCCGACGACACGCCAACCGTCGTCGGTCTGCTCGACGTGGGCGTCGTTGGCGAGGCCGACGGCCAGCACGAGAGCGGAGAGGTCCGGGTGGGCGTCGAGGTCGGCGGTCCGGCCGTCGGCGGTGACGACACGGCCGGCAGGGTCGTAGCCGGTGCCCTCGACGGTGTAGGTGCCTCCGGCCGTGACGACGGTCCGGGCGGTCATCTCGTTCTGGGTGAGCGTGCCGGTCTTGTCCGAGCAGATCGTCGTCGTGGAGCCGAGGGTCTCGACTGCCTCCATCTTGCGCGTGATCGCCCGGCGCCGGGCCATCTGCTGCACGCCGAGCGCCAGCGTGATCGTCACGAGGGCAGGGAGCCCTTCGGGGACGGCGGCGACCGCGAACCCGATGGCTGCGGAGATGAGCTCGTCCGCGTCGAGGCCGTGCACGAACCGGCCGACGAGGAGCATGACGACGGCGAGCACGCCGATGAGCACCGCCAGCTGCGTGCCGAGGTGCGCCATCTGGCGGGCGAGCGGGGTGTCCATCGCGTCCTGCTCGGAGACCAGGGCGGAGATGCGGCCGATCTCGGTGCCGCTGCCGGTCCCCACGACCACGCCTTCGCCGGTTCCGGCCACGACGATCGTCCCGGAGAAGAGCATCGAGGTCCTGTCGCCGACGCCCGCGTCCGCCTCGACGACGTCGTCGGACTTGGTCGCCGGCACCGACTCTCCGGTGAGGGCGGACTCGTCGACCTGCAGCTGGGCTGCGGTGAGGAGCCGGACGTCGGCCGGAACCCGGTCGCCGCTGCGGACCCGCACGAGGTCGCCGACGACGAGCGTCGCGGAGTCCACCACGCCCCAGGTGCCGTCGCGTCGTACCTGGGCGCTGAGCGACTGCATCGTGCGCAGGCCGGCGAGGGCTGTTGCGGCCCGCCCTTCTTGGACGAAGCCGATGAGGCCGGTCGCCACGATCACCACGACGATGACGGTGAAGTCGACCCAGTCGCCCGTGATCGCCTTGAGGACCGCGGCGGCGACGAGGATGTAGATGAGGACGTCGGCGTAGTGACCGATCAAGCGCTTGAGCACGGACGGCTGCGGCGGCTCGGGGAGCTCGTTGCGCCCGTCACGGACGAGCCGCTCGTCGGCGTCGTGCTCCGTCAGCCCGTCCGGTGAACCGGCGACCGCCTGCACCACGTCGGCGCCGGCGAGGGACCAGGGAGTCGGCAGGGTGTCGACGCGTGGGTGGTCGGGTGCGGCGGTCGTCATGGACTGGCTCCTTGGCGCTCTGGATCTCTGCGGTCGGGTCGGTCTCGTCGGTCCGCAGGGACTGGTCGCGGGTGCCGACGCCGCGCTACCTCCTGCTTACCATCCCGACGATCCTGACGGCGACACGGTTCCCGACGCGCCGGGGATCATCGCTCTGCATCGGCGACCCAGGCGAGCACCTGGTCCGCGAAGTCGTCGGGCCGTTCCATCGAGGGCAGGTGGGCGACGTCGTCCCACACCACGCCGCGCACGTCGTGGAGCCCGGCGAGCAGCGCGTCGGCTGCCAGCAGGACGCTGTCGATGTCGAGCCCGCCGGAGATCACCAGCGACGGCACGCCGATCTCGCTGAGCCGCTCGGGCGCAATGGGATCGAGCTCGTCCTCTGACGCCCAGACGTCCTCGGGCCATCCGGCCGTGATCTCGAAGGCATGGCGCTGCATCGTGCGGACCGCGTCGCGGACCGTGGCCGCCACGACGTCGGGCCCGCGGTGCGGGCCGTCGACCCACGCCGCGAGGTTGGCCTCGACGGCCGCGTCGAGGTCGCCCGCCGCGAGGGCGCGGCCCTCCGTCGCGACGAATGCCATGAGCTCGTCGCTCTCCTCGGTCAGCAGCGACCCACCGGGCGCCGCCAGCACCAGCGACCTCACGGTCGCCGGCCGCTCGAGCGCCACCTCGATCGCGACGCCGGCCCCGAACGAGCAGCCGACCACGTGCGCGCGGTCGATCTCGAGATGGTCGAGGGTCGCGATCACGTCGGCTCGGGGCGACCACGGGCCGTCGGGTCGGGCCGTCGACTCGCCGTAGCCGCGCAGGTCGATGCGCACGACGTCGCGGGTGGCGGTGAGGGTCGACCAGATCGGGTCCCACATCCGGCGGTCGGCGATCCCGGCGTGGATGAGCAGGATCGGTGCCAGGCCGGTGCCGGTGGGTCCAGAGCGTTCGTGGGCGAGCATCCGGCCAGTCAACGCTCCTCACGCGCCCGAGGCAACGTCACGCCGCGCGCTGGCGAGACCAGACCCGACCTCAGTCCTCAGGCTTCAGCGCCTGTGCTGCCTGTTCGGCGGCGTCGTCGAAGGGATGCAGCACGAGGTCCACCCTCCCGGCAGCCGTCTCCTGGGCGAGAGCGGCCGCGTGCGAGTCGGTGTGCGCGGTGACGGCGAGCCTGCCGGTGAACTGCAAGCGCTGGAGCGCCGACGCGAGCACGCGGTTGACGTCGACCTGCGGGATGGTGCTGACCACCCACCTCGCCGACGCCAACGGGAGGCTCGCAGGGAACTCCGGGTCCTCGGCATCACCGAAGATGATGCGAACACGCTCGGATGCTTCCGGAGCCGCCAGGTCGGTCCGGGCGAACGGGTCCCAGTCGACCACGAGGACATGCTGCCCGTCGTCGGCGAGGCGCCGGACGATGTGCCGGCCATAGCGGCCGTAGCCGTAGACGATCACGTCGACGGGCGGGAGATCGGGCGGTGGGGCGGCGAGGGTGCGCCGGCGTTCGAAGATGCCGAGCAGGGGTGAGAGTCGTTCGAAGATCTCGTGGGAGTAGATGATCAGGTAGGTGGAGGTGCCGATCGTGACCATCCCGACCAGGGTCACCAGTCCGACGGCTTCGCTGCCGATGTGCCCGAGGTCGAGGCCGAGCGCGACCAGGATGAGCGAGAACTCGCTGATCTGGGCGACCGCCAGGCCGGCGAGGAACGAGACCCTCTTCGGGTAGCCCATGAGGCCCATGATCACCAGCACGATGAGCGGGTTGCCGATCAGCACGAACACCGAGAGCGCGATGGCGGCCGGGACTTGTGAGCCGATCTCCGCGAAGTCGAGCTGGGAGCCGAGCTCGATGAAGAAGAACAGCAGAAGGAAGTCACGCAGGCCGGCGAGCGACGAGGCGAGCGACTCGCGGTACGGGGTCGATGCCAGCGCGAAGCCGGCGAGGAACGCGCCGACCTCGATGGAGAAGCCGAGCCAGTCACCTACGGCAGCGACGGACACGGCCCAGGCCACCGCGAAGACGATGAGGAGCTCTTGGGAGCCCGCGACGAGGGCCATCAAGCGGGGGAGCACCCACCGCATGAGGATGGCCAGGCCGACGAGGAGGGCCATGCCTTGCGCGGCGACGAGAAGGATCCGGACGCCCACGGACCCCTCGTAGTCTCCGCTGAAGGAGGAGAGGACGATCATGAGCAGCACGACGACGATGTCCTGCACGATGAGGAAGCCGAGAGCGATCCGGCCGTGCAGCTCATCGAGCTCGCGCTTGTCCGAGAGCAGCTTGACGATGATGATCGTCGAGGAGAAGGTCAGGGCGATCGCGACGTACAAGGCGGTCACGGGCTCCATGCCGAGCATGATCGCGAGCGCGTACCCGATCACCGAGGTGAAGACCACCTGACCGAGCCCGGTGATCACCGCGACCCGACCCGTCGTGCGCACCAGGTGGAGGTCCAGCTTCAAGCCGACGAGGAAGAGCAGGACGGCGATGCCCATCTGAGCGAAGAGCTCGAGCGGCTCGTTCTGCTCGACCCAGCCGAGCGCCGACGGACCGACGATCACGCCGACCGCGATGAAGGCGACGATCAGGGGTTGGCGGGCACGGTTGGCGAGCAGCCCCACCACGGCGGCGACAGCCAGCACTGCGGCGGTCATCTGGAAGGTGCTCTCCATGGTCAGGTCGACCGAGGAGAAGACGGACGGGATGGTGCGGCGCAAGCGTGCTCGTCACAGACGAGCGTCGTGGTGTCGGGTGTCGGGGTCGCGCACTCGAGATCGGTCATTCGGCCTCCGTGGACAAGGGTGCACGAGTGTCGCTGGGCGTCGATCGGTGGTGTCGAGCATTCTGCCAGAGCGACCTCCGGACCCGCAGGGACGGCGGCCTGGCTCCGTCGCGCCGGCGAGCGACGCCGGCACGGACCGGAGCCCGAGGCGCTGCCCTGGGCTCCGTGCAGAAGGCCAGGTCAGCCTCCGAGAAGGCTCCGGAACGCGTGCTACGGTCTCACCCACGCTGGCAGAGACCTCGCCGGCTTCAGGGTTTCGGGAGCTTCACCGTGGAGGATGCAGCACGTGCCCGACATCGACGCGATGGCTGAGCCTCGGTGGGCCGAGATCGGCCCACCGAGGCGGTCCGCCTCCCGCGGTTCCCGGCGCTCCTCTCGGGGTCTGGTGATCGCGTTGGTCGTGCTCGCCGTAGTGGTGGTCGGCGTGCTGGTGCTCCGCGCCGTCCGCTCGGGTCCGCCTGTGGCGTTGGAGGAGGCGTTCGGCGATGACGGACTCAGGGCGTGCGTCGCCCGGGCCCTCGGCGTCGACGTCGACGACACGGTCACCGAAGATGACCTCGAGGGCATCGACCGTCTCGAGTGCGCCCTGAGCAACCTCGACGGGGACGGACCCGACCGCGCGCCGATCAGGCACCTCGAGGGTATCGAGAGCCTGGTCGGCCTGGAGCAGATCAACCTCGGGTGGCAGCCCCACGTCACCGACCTCCGACCGCTCGCGACGCTACCCCGGCTGGCCTCCCTCAACCTCCTCTACGTCCCCATCACGGACCTCACCGGCATCGAGAGCATGACCGCCCTCACCACTCTCGAGCTCGGCCAGGACGGCTGCTTCACACGCTCGGGAGAGACCCGGCTGAGCGACATCTCCCCGCTCGCAGGTGCCGAGCGGCTCGAGTCCGTCAACCTCACGTGCACCGACGTGAGCGACCTCGCCCCGCTCGCCGGCCTCTCGGCACTGACGTCTCTCGCACTCGCGGGAACACCGGTGCGCGACGTGGGGCCGCTCGCAGGGCTCCCCGCGCTGCGGACGCTCAGCCTGGGGTTCACGCCGGTCGAGGACGTGTCGCCGCTGGCGGACCTGGTCACGCTCCGCTCGCTCGACCTCATCGGGGCCGACGTCCTCGACGTCAGCTCTCTGGACGGGTTGCCGGACGTCGAGATCACGCGCTGAGGCGGTGGTGCTGGGTCGGTTCGCCGACGAGGCGCTCGCGGTCCTACCGCCCCGCGCGACGCGTGAAGACCAGATGGATGGCTCCGGACGGAGACGGGGTCGTCTCGATGTCGAAGCGCTCTTCGAGTCCTTCGAGGCCGTCCCAGAGCCGTTCGCCGCGGCCCAGGACGATCGGGACGATGACGATGTGCATGTGGTCGACGAGGTCGGCCGCGAGGAACTGTCGCACGGTGCTGGCGCCGCCGCCGATGCGGACGTCGAGGTCGCCGGCGAGGGCGCGAGCCTGCTCGAGCGCGGAGGCGGGGTCGGCGTCGACGAAGTGGAAGGTCGTCCCGCCGTCCATCTCGAGCACGGGCCGAGGATGGTGTGTCAGGACGACGACGGGGGTGTGGAAGACGGGGTTGTCGCCCCACCACCCCTTCCATTCCTCGTCCTCCCAGGGGCCGCGTTGGGGGCCGAACTTGTTGCGCCCCATGATCTCTGCGCCGATCCCGCGTCCCCAGCGGCTGGCGAACGCGTCGTCGACGCCGGTGGATCCTTCTGTCACGCCGTGGAGGCCCATGTCGCGGAAGGTGCGGGTCTCGAACGCCCACTCCATCAGGCGATGGCCGGCGTGGCCGAACGGGGCGTCGAGCTGTTGACCCTCGCCGGTGCCGAAGCCGTCGAGCGAGATCGAGAAGTTGTGCACGCGGACGAGGGACATGGTCATCTCCTGTGATGCTCGTCGAGAGCAGTCACCCTATGGGGAGCGGACCTAGCGGCTCAAGACCGGTCTTGAGCGCTGGACGCGCGTGTTCTCGCTCGTCAGTGGCGTTCCGTCGACAGACGTAGGGCGGAGTTCCGGGACGTGAGCGCCGTCGACACCCACGAGCACCGAGTGTTCTTCTCCGGCGGCGAACGCGTGTCGCTCGCCCCACTGCCGCAGCGTGAGGATCACCGGGAAGAGGTCCCTGCCCGCCGGGGTGAGCTCGTACAGCTTGCGTCTGCCCGTCGGGGCATCGACCTGGACGAGCAGGCCGTGTGCCGTGAGCTTGCGGAGCCGGTCGGTGAGGATGTTCCGGGCGATCCCGGTGCGCTGCTGGAAGTCGGTGAACGAGCGGGCGCCGTCCATCGCGTCCCGGATGACGAGCAGGCTCCACCGGTCGCCGACCAGGTCGGTGGTCCGGGCGACCGGGCAGCTCGGGTCGGTCCATGCGGTGGCCGCGGTGGCCGCGGTGTCGTCGTGCGTCATCACACCTCCAATGAGTTGCGTCTTGAAACCATTCTGCCGTACCTTCCGTTTGGTAGCAAAGTGCAACCGAATGAGGGGGAGGGCATGAAGGGTGGAACGAGGATGCTGCTCGCGGTCGTCTGCGGGGTCGCGGTGGCGAGCGTGTACGCCGGCCAGCCGGTCCTTGGGTCGATGGGTCGTGATCTGGGAGTCCCGGCTGAGGCGGTGGGCTGGTTCGTGGGGGTCGGCCAGCTCGGGTACCTCCTGGGCCTGGTTCTCCTGGTGCCCTTGGGGGACATGCTCGACCGCAGGCGGCTGGTCGCCCTCCACCTCGTCCTCCTCGCGGCGGGTCTGCTGGTCGTCGCCACCGCGACCGCAGCATGGGTCGCCTTCAGCGGCCTCGCAGTGGTGGGCATGTTCGCCGTGGTGGTGCAGACGACCGTCGCATACACGACCGCGCTCTCGGCCCCGTCCGAGCGCGGCCGCACCGTGGGGATCGTGACCTCGGGTGTCGTGATCGGGATCCTCGGTGGACGGATCCTCGCCGGGTTCCTCGCGGACCTGTGGGGATGGCGCGCCATCTACGTCGTCCTGGCTCTCCTCGCCACAGCCCTCTCGCTCGTGGTGCGAGTCCGGCTCCCCGCCGATGTCCGCCCGGGGCGGCCAGGTACGGGGACCTGCTCCGCGCGTTGTCCGGGATGTTCGTCCATCCCATCCTTCTCGGCCGCGGGCTGATCGCGTTCTTCGTGTTCGCGTCCTTCGGTGCGGTGTGGAGCGGCATCGCTCTGGCCTTGGCCGGTTCGCCGTGGCACCTCAGCGAGACACAGATCGGACTGTTCGGCTTCGCAGGGCTCGCCGGCGCCCTCGGCGCCGGCCGTGCTGGTCGGTGGGCCGACGCCGGGCACACGAACCGGGTCACCGGCATCGCGCTCGTGATCCTGCTCGCCTCGTGGGTCGCGATCGGGCAGCTCACGTCGTCGCTCGTCTGGTTGGTGCTCGGAGTGGTCCTGCTCGACTTCGCCGTGCAAGCCGTCCATGTCAGCAACCAGCACATCCTCACCACCGTCTACGCCCACCGCACCAGTACCGCGATCGGCGCCTACATGGTCTTCTACTCGCTCGGATCCGCCATCGGCGCGGCGGCCACCACTGCCCTGTACGACGCCGCCGGCTGGACGGGCTCGGCTCTCCTCGGCGCTGCCGTCTCAGCCGGCGCGCTGGTGACCTTCGCGCTCAGCCTGCGAAGAGCACGCCGGACCGCTCGCCTCGATCGGCGCCGCGAGGCCGCACTCTCATGACCCTGCCGGGCCCGATGTCATCAGGTGGAGAGAACCCGGCTCCGGGTGGCTGGATCTGCCGGCGTGCCATGTGATGGTGGTATGACCGATCAGTCGAGCTCACACGACCAGCGTCGCACCATGCACGGCCGGAAGCCGCCCGCCCGGAGCGTCCCAGCCGACCGGGAACGGTGACGACGTGAGTCGGTCCCGTCGGCACCGGAACCTCGTGGCCTGGACCCTCGTGCTGACCCAGGGCGTCCTCCTGGTCGCGCTCGCGGTGTGGCCCGTCCCGCAGCGTGCGACGTCGTGGTTGCCGGTCAACCTCGCTGGAGTCGGGTTGAGCGCGCTGGGTCTGGGCGTCGTGGTCGTCGGATCGACCCAGCTGGGGTCAAGCCTGACAGCGTCGCCCGTGCCCAAGGACGTCGGCGTGCTGCGCGACTCAGGGTTGTACGCGGTGACGCGGCACCCGCTCTACTCCGGGCTGCTCCTGTTCGCGGTGGGACGGGTGCTGAGCCACCCGTCGTTCGCCGCCGCAGGTCTGGCGCTCGGTCTCCTGCTCCTGCTGTGGGCGAAGGCGTCCTGGGAGGAGAGGATGCTGCGACAGAAGTTCCCGCAGTATGCGGCGTACGCGTTGCGCGTCCCGCGGTTCGTGCCTCGACCGTCACTGTGGCGGGCTTCGCGGAGTCCGTGACCTTGGAGGGCCTGCCCCTCACGTGAGAGGTGGCGCCTCAGCAGAGCTGGATGTCTACCTCGGCTGCGATCGTCTCGACCATCGCGATGAGGCGCTCGGTTCGGGAGGGCATGGTGTGCCGGTACGTGGTGATGGTGAGCAGGCCCGGCCCGACGAAGGCCCACGCCCGGGCGCGGGTCCAGGTGTCGTCGTCGGCTGCGGACGCGACCCGGAGTGTCTCGCGTGCTGGGGCGTCGAAGATGCTCCACGCGTAGAGCAGGTCCACGGACCGGTCGCCGACGCCGATGCCGCCGAAGTCGATCACCCCGCCCAGCCAGCCGTCGGGATGAACGAGGAGGTTCTCTTCGGACAGGTCGGTGTGCACCCAGCAGGCGGCTCCGGTGGCCGGGGGGACGTCGCGCAGGCGTCGCCATGCCTCACGAACACTGGTGGGGCTGAACATGTCCGCCAGTTCTGCAGCCGCGTGATCGGCCCACCGGTCGATCGTGTCGGTGACCGGCTCACCGCAGCGATAGCCCCAGTGATCGGGCCCCTCTGGGGCGTCGACGGTCTCGACGGCGTGGAGACTCTGGACGAAGGTGCCTAGTGACTCGGCCAGGAGAGTCTGCTGCGACCCGTCCAGTGCGAGCGGATGGTCGCCCGGCACCCAGGACACGACCGCCCACGGCCGCGGAAAGGCTTCGCTGGGCCGGCCGACGGCGACGACCTCGGGGACTGCGACCGGCAGACGGGGTGCAAGGTGGGGTAGCCAGCGCACTTCGTTCACCAGGTCCGCGACGTAGTCGTCCGACCGGGGTAGACGCATGGCCAGGGTGTCTCCGATGCGGAACACCCAGTTGCTGCTCCCGGACGCACCGCTCGCTCGCACGGGCATGTCGGCCAGATGCGGAGCTTGCTCGCGGAGCAGCCGGGTCACGACCTGAGGATCTGGGCCGACGTTCGCCGGCACACGGGAGAGTGGGTTCACTCTCACATGATCGTCGACCGGTCATGTTCGCGGAGCGTGGTTTCTGCGCGCGGTGCCCGTCCGCAGATCGGCGTGCCCGTGCCTGATTGCTGTATCGAGTGCGCTCATCAGCTGTGAGAGGCGAGACCTGCCCTGCGGTGCGGCTGGATATCGACGAAGCACATCGGGTACTGGGGAGGTGGCTCGTTCTGCCAGGATGCTCACGCTGTCGCTACCTGTGGTGCCGTCGTCGCCGGCTCTCAGCTCGGCCACTCGTGCGGCACAGGCCGCCGCGCGGAGTATGTGGCCGACCTGCGTTGCCTGTGCGATGGGGTGAAGGTAGGCGGAGGCCGCGGCGTCACCGCAGGCCAGTGCGGCGAGTTGCGCAGTCTCTGCGGACACGCTCTGTGCTGCTCGGTGTGCTGCGAAGGCGGCTTTTCGTTGGAGGTTCGTCCGGGTAGCTCCCTCGGCAAAGGCGCGAGCGGCGTTGAGCGCTTCGCGCGGTCGCGAGTCCTCCGGGGCCTCGGCCTCGAAATCGGGAAGCAAGCTCTCCGCGCAGTCGGTGGCGAAGCGAACTACCGCTCGCAGCTCGTCCATCGTGAGATCGAAGTCGCCACCGTTCGCTGAGGTCATGCCGCTACTCTGCCAGCGTTGTGAGGCTCAATACGGGAGTCGGTGGGCGGACGCAGCTCGATCATGGGAAGAGCCTTCTGCGTGGCCGAGATGGAAGCTGCTGCGCCCCGCTGCGCCCGTATTGGGAGCGAGTCGAGGCCGCATAGCCGTCGCTACCTGGCGGGTGGTCTGTCCGGGAGGAGTGGTTGCGTGCTCTTGTCAGCGCAGTGGCGCAGCGTTCCCTTCACGCTCTGGGATGCGGCGGCGTCGAAGCGCGCGCAGGCAATCGAGCCCGGTTTGGGCAAGGCAGACGAACGCGAACGCCTGTATCGCCTGCGCGGCCGGGTCGCTCATGTTCACTCTCTTCAGAGTGACGATCATCGCGATGGCCAGCAGCCAGAAGGGCGCCAGGGCCATCCATCGGCGCCAGTCCTTCAGGCCAAAGCGTCGGCCGACGAAGCCCGCGTAGGCAAAGCCCAGCGCGACGCTCACGATCGTGACGAGCAGAAACACGATCAGCTCCTTCATGAGGGAACCCAGTCCGCGTCACGCTACACCGTATGGAGTGGGGCGAAGGCCCGCTTTCGCAACCCCACCAGCTACACCGCCCGCAGCCACCTCGAGACCGGCGAACACACCCAAACTGCACCCTCGACTGCGCTGAACCACACTTCTGAGCCCACTCCGCATCGGAGGAGCGCAAGGGCAACGGCGAGGTGAAGGACCTGGGGGCTGCTCAGCGGTGAATGGAGTGAACCAGTGACCTCTTCCGTGTCAGCGAGGGGAAAGGGTCTGAAGGTGTCTAGGTGTGCCCATACCTGCAGGTCACGGGATTGGTATGCACTCCTGGTCAATGCTGGACAGCCCTGGATTCATCGCGGTAGGGGTACGCGTAGGGGTACGGACGAGGTGGGATCCGACGGTGGTCTCGGTGGTGCTCCACGTCGTTGAGCATGGCGATCGACGTCGCCCTAGCCGGCTTCCACACCGATCACGTCGAGGGCCGGCTCGACGCCGTCCGCCACCTCGCACGCCACCTCGCACGCCACCTGGCGCGCCTCGAGCCCCTGGCCCTGGGCGCCGCCGCCGGCCGCATTGGGCGACGGGCTCGACCCGGCCATTGTGCAGCGCGAGCCCATCACCGCTCACTTCGAGCGCTGACTCCTCAGACGCGGGTGAAGGCGGCGTCGCAGACGTCGAGGCTGTCTTCGGCGGCAGGGTCAATATTCCCCGAACGAGGTGAGCAGAACCAGCATGATCGCGGGCCGCTCGCAGCTCAATAGTGAAAGTCGACGGTGCCGGTGGAGACATCTAGTCCGTAGAGAGCGACCCCGGCGGCCTTCGCGTACTGAACGGCCTGCGTGGTGTAGCCGCCGGTAGAGAAGAAGGCCAAATTCGCGCCATGGAGGTTCGCGCCAACGAGACGTTGGATCTCCTCGCGCCCAGTGGGCTTAGCGCGGTGCTTGACCTGAGCGACGAGGCCGCGCGCTTCGACGTCGAATCCGCCGTCTGCGCCTACTGGGGTGCGCCGAGCGTCGGGGTAGCCGTTTTCGCGCAGCCACTCGGCTGCGAGCTCCTCGGCGAGCTCCCACGCGGGAGCGCCGGAGTCGTACTCTCCGGAGGGCTCGTCATCGGACTCGTAGCGAGGAGTGATGTGGATGTGATGCTCGGCGATGAGCGCCTGGATGTCGCTGGTTGCGTTCAGAGCGCGTGCAGCGTTGCCGTCTTCGCCGTCCGCCCATATCGCTGCGCAGGCCCGGTTGAAGTCTGCGTCCAGGAGGCTCGCCGTTCTCTGGAGCACTTGACGCAGTTTCTGGTAGTGGCCATCGTCGACGCCTTGCCCGTTTCGGAGGCAGTGGAGGGCGTAGTCACGCAAGCCGCTGGCAGCCGATGCGACATTCCCGGTGCGCTGGTCGAGTTGCGCATGGAAGGCGGCAGTGAAGTCACTTGCATGCCCTGCGCTGGCCCGTAACGCGTCCGAGGTCAGGCGCGCTCGGACCACCACAGCGGAGGCCAGGCGTCGTTCGAGGTAGTTCAACACACTGATCAACGCCGCCGGTGTCATGAGCATGACGGCCGAGCGCTCGGCAAGCTCGTCACGTTGGGCCTTCCAGGGCCCGTAGACGAGCGGATCAGGTTGGAAGAAGACCCACCCGGGCGGAGCCGGACCCCACTCCACTGGAGCGACCCAACCATCCGGTGGTTCGAACCCCTCCGGCGCCGGCGGCCACGTCGGAGGCGCCGTCCAAACGGTGGGGATAGTGGTAGTTCCTAGCGTTTCGTCGAGCTCAACCTCAAGGTAGAAGGCCTTCACGACGAACTGGTCCATTCCATCTACATCGAAGTCTGGGCCGGCGGTCCACCAGGTGTGTCCTGCGGGCAGCGGAAGGGTGGCGGGGGGCTGCCACGACCTCGTCGGCAACCACCCGTCAGGAACGCTCGGCCAACCGTACGGCGGGACCCAGTCTGGAGTCATCGGAGAGAACGCGGCAAGCGGAAGCGCATCCTGGCTCATCTACTGATTGTGCGGCATCTCGCCGACACTGTGTGTCTGGGCAGGCCCGCCACATGCTCTTTCATCCACGGCAGGACAGCAGCAGATCCGAAACTCCCTCCGACTCCCACCCGGCAGGTACATGGGCTGTCCTGAACCTCTGGCGCGGCGAGCCGCCGCTGGGCATACGGCGTCGCATGATCGAAGGCCATCAGCCGTCCACGATGAAGTGTGAACGCACCCGCCCACGGCAGGCACGGAGTGTCCCGGCGCGGCGCGTCGGGATCGGCAGTCGAGCGTCTCGCTGCGGCGACGCGGCGGGACCGGGGCGGCGTTGCGGATCGTCTGTGCCCCGTAGCCGGCGGAGTGCGCGGCGGAGTTGATCACGGTCGCAGCGCACGAGAGCAGCCGGTCACATTGAGGGCCACGGATCGGCCGTCCCGGGCTCGCGCAGCTCGGTGCGCACGTCCTGGCGCGAAAGCCACGTCATCCGGGTAAGAGGGCTGCGGGCGCTCGGGTTCCAGCGCGCCAGCACCCGATCGTGCGCGGTGCGCACCACGACGCCGGGCGCCACCTAGCACCGGGACCTAATGAGAGCCGGGCCAACGGCGCACGTGTCGCTCCGCCGGTGCCGCCAGCGCGTTGCGAGGAGCAACGAAGAGGTGATCGTTCATTCGAACGAGTGTACGAGTGGCGCAGGAGTCAGGAGCCGTCCGGTGACCCGACGCGATCGGCGCCCTGGGCGCACTGGCGCAGGCGGGGGACGGGCGACCATCCTTGCCGTGTCCTATGATAGGACTTAGACTAGACGCGTCAGGTCAGGGATAGCCCCAGTGTGGACGTGCAGCCTAGACTGCACGCTCGCGCATCTATGCTGCATGGGTGCCACTTTGCCTGATGATGACCGTTTGATGGGGCGGAATCGTCGGGTTGGTAGCACTCAAGTGGGGGCGTAGTTGTCGAGTGTTGGGTCCGTAGTGGTGCTCAGGTGTGTGCCACCTGTCGATGGAGTGTTTGATACTGGGGACCGTGTGGGCGAGTACGGGTCGCGGAGGTGGTGAGTCGGCGCGACGGGGCGTCCGTCTCGCTCGAGCCTTCGCTTTCTCGTCAAAACGGAGCGATGCGGGGGTGTGCCTGAGAGAGGTGCAGGACCGGATACCGGCGTTCCTCGGGGCGGCGTTTGTGCGCTTCACCCCAACAAAGATCAGCGACGCGAAGGCCATGGTGTGCGTGATCGATGCGAGTTCATAGGCGTGGTCAGACCCGGGGCTTGAGCTGCTCATCTCGAACGGCAGGCGCGAGCAGCGGCGGGCGCAGGAACTCTCACGCTCGTCTACCCCGAGCCCCACGCCAGGTCCTGACTGCTATTGGCAGTTCGTTTCCTACGATGGAACAGGGCCGCCACCGTGAAGGTGGCGACCCCGTCTCAGGTCTGATGCTGAGTGCGCATCACTGGGTCAAGGTGCCGACCTCAGGACCCGTGAGCGTCTCGAAGGGCGCCATCTCGGGCTTCGCCGCAGCAAATGTCGAATCTCCAGCATCGACGTACATGCCCGCGGAACCGCCGAGAATCGCGTACGCGCCGTCCAGGTCATCGGTAGCGAAGAGCAGGTAGTTCTGCTTGGCCTCAAGCATGACCTCGTCCGCTTGCACATAGGTCACTCCGTTGATGGCCCCACCGATCTGGTTGATCGTGATCTCCTCCCCGGGCTGGACATCGCCCTTGTGGACGACGTCGACCCGGAAGGTCACGACCGTCACAGGGACCCCCGAGGCCTCCGCAATGGCCTTCTCCTTCTCCTCCTCCGAGAGCCCCAGGAGTGGGTTCTCCTCGGGGGTATCGCCTTCGAACTGAGGCGCGATCATGCGGCTCTCGAAGGACATTGGCGTGCCCTCGACAACAAGCGTCGCGTCCTCAACGAGCGAGCGCTCGTCGTAGGCGATGTAGTCCCCCGTCATCGCGACCGTCGAACCGGTCTCCGGATCACCGATCTGATCCGCCGAGCATCCCGCGAGGACGAACACGATAGAACCAGCCACAACCAGAGTCAATATGGACATCTTGGTCATAACAGTCGCGCCCCCAGGCGGAGCGGACCAGCGCGGACGACTTCGAGGTGCTCCGGGCGCAGCATCGGGGCTGTTCAGAGCATCGTCATCGAGTTGATGGTGCCACCGTTGACGTATACCTCGAAGTGGAGGTGGCACGCGGTGCCGATGCCGGTGTTCCCGGAGTATCCGATGACCTGGCCCTTGGAGACGTTCTGCCCGGTTGAGACGGCGAAGTTCGTGAGGTGGTTGTAGCTCGTCATGAGGTTGGAGCCGTTGACGGTGCCGTGGTTGACGAGCACCTGGTTGCCGAAGCCGGGACGCGTCTTGGCCCACTGCACCGATCCGGCGGCGGCTGCGTAGATCGGCGTGCCGCAGTAGGCGCGGAAGTCGGTCCCGGCGTGGAGGCGGTTGTACTTGAGCACCGGGTGGAAGCGGTAGCCGTAGCTGGACGTGACGTAGGGGACCGCGGTCGGGTAGGAGAGGAACTTCCCGCCGCCGCCGCCCGTGGCGGGTGCGGCGGGCGGTTGCACGATGGCCGGCGCGGGGGCGGCCTTTCCCGGGTTGGCAGCAGCTGCGGCCGCAGCAGCTTTCGCCGCCTCCTGTCGCTGGCGTTCCTGCTCGGCTGCCAGCGCGGCGCGCTCGGCCTCCTGGAGTCCGATGATGTTCTGGATGTCGGTGGTCAGCAGGGCGCTCTCGGCCGCGAGGGCGTCGGCCCGCGCCTGCTCGGTGGCCTTGCGGTCCTCGATGGTGAGCTTCTTGGCGGCCTGCTCGGTGATGAGCCGCTCGACCTCGACCTTCGCTGCGGTCGCGGCGACGGCTGCGGCGTCGGCCTCGACGACCTTCGCGTCGGCTTGGGTCTTGAGGTCGGTGATCGCGAGCTTGACGGCTGCGAGGCGGACCTCGCTGTTCTTCGTCACGGCCTCGGTCTGGCGGAGGTCGTCGAGCGACGAGCTCTGCGTGCGCATGGCGGTGGTGGCCATGTTGTACTCGCTGACGAACTCGTCGGTGCTCTGCGCGCCGACGATGAACTCGAGCCCGGACAGGCCCATGTCTCCGCGGGCCGCCTGGCGCGCCATCTCGGCGACGCCGTTGCGCGCGTCGGTCGCAGCGGTGGCGTTCGTCTCGATCTCCGCGGTGAGCGTCACCTCCTCGTCCTGAGCGTCGACGAGTCGGACGGCGAGGTCCTCGGCCTCGCGCTGAGCAGTCTCGAGGACCGCGTTCGCCTGGAGCAGGGTGGCCTCCGCGACGGGAAGCTGAGCCTCGATCGTCTGGAGGTCGATGTACGCCTGCGCGAGCTCCGCGTCCGTCTCGGCGAGGTCCGCAGCCGTCTGGTCGAGCGCACCCTGCGTGGCGGCCTGGGCGCTCTCCGCGGCAGCGAGGCGGTCGTCGAGATCGTCGGCCACCGCAGGCAGGACGGTCAAGGCTCCGAAGAGGCCGAGCGCGAGCACCGCGGCGACTGCGGAGCGAGATCGAGTCATGTCACACCTTCGTGTAGCGGCTCAGGGTGACGATCGAGGAGATCGCCGCCAGCAGGAAGGCGACGCCGATGAGGGCCGGCGTGATGACCCACACGTCCCCGGTGGACACGTACGGGATCCACTGGACGACTGGCTCAGCCAGTCCTCAATGAGGAACCGCACGCCGCCCCACGGGCCGGCGACTCCCATGAGTGCCCCCACCGTAGCTGCGATGGCTCCTCCAGTATGAAGGAGAGCTGGATGAAAAAACGTGGACGCGCCGACGACGCGCATGATGGTGTTTCACGCTTGCGGCTCAGTGCGGAGCGGTGCTTGGGCCGGTGGCAGGGCACCTGCTCGAGGAGCTTTCTCCTCCGGTCTTTCCCTTCTCAGCCGGCTCCGCGCGCGGCGAGGACGATGAGGGTGACGTTGAGGGCCACGATGACGAGGGCGACGGTCCAGGCGGTGAGGGTCATCGCCAGCTTGTTCTGGTGCTCTCCCATGACGGTGGGGTCGCTGGTGATGCGGACCAGGGGGATGAGGGCGAAGGGGATCCCGAAGCTGAGGACCACCTGGCTCAGGACGAGGAGCCAGGTTGCGGAGACTCCGGTGCTGAGCAGGAGCAGGGCCGGGATGAGTGTGACGAGGCGTCTGGCCAGGAGCGGGATGCGGACGTTGAGCAGTCCTTGCATGATCTCCGCGCCGGCGTAGGAGCCCACCGACGTCGACGCGAGTCCGGAGGCGAGCAGGGCGATCGCGAACGCCATGCCGACGAACGGTCCTAGCGTGCTCTCGATGGCGGCGTGTGCGCCTTCGAGGGAGTCCACGCCGGCGACGCCGGGGAGGGTGGAGGCGGCGAGCAGGAGCATCGCGACGTTGACGGTCCCGGCGAGCAGGAGCGCCAGTGCGACGTCCCACCGGGACGCGATGAGCAACCGGCGCAGGCCCGCAGGGGTGTGGGTGCGTCCGTGGCGGTCGCGCGCGAGGGCGGAGTGCAGGTAGATGGCGTGCGGCATGACCGTCGCGCCGAGCATCGATGCGGCGATCAGGACGGAGGAGGGGCCGTCGAAGCGCGGCACCAGGCCGGCCAGGGCGGCGGATCCGGACGGTGGCGCGACGAAGAGTCCGGCGCAGAAACCCACGGCCAGGATCGCCAGCATGGAGGTGATGACGACCTCGAACGGGCGTTGTCCGCGGCGCTGCTGGATCGACAAGATGATCATCGAGACTGCGCCGGTGATCGCCCCGCCGACCAGGAGCGGCAGTCCGAACAGGAGGTTCAGGGCGATCGCCCCGCCGATGATCTCGGCGAGGTCCGTCGCGGCAGCGACCAGCTCGGCCTGGCCCCAGAAGGCGAGACGGCTGCGACGGCCGAGCCGCGCTCCGATCACTTCGGGCAGGGACTGTCCGGTCACCAGGCCCAGCTTGGCCGAGAGGTACTGGACCACCACGGCCATCGCGTTCGCCGCGACCAGCACCCACACGAGGAGGTATCCGAACTGTGCCCCGGCGGAGATGTTCGCGGCGACGTTCCCGGGATCGACGTAGGCGATCGCGGCCACGAAAGCGGGTCCGAGCATCCGCAGCGCCGGCCCGCGCAACCGCGTCGAGGTCGGGCCCGTGGCGGTGACCGGCTTCCGCGCCGTGACCGGTTCTGCCATCGTCCAGCCTCCGAAGTTCGGGTGTGCGAACTTATTGTGGACGCATGACCGAACTTGCACAAGGCAGGTCTGACTTGGGCAGCGCGAGAGGCTGACGATGCAGCCCGGACGCTCTGCCCACACTGGTGGTGGCGAGCGGCTGGACCCAGGTCGCAAGGGGCCAGAGCTTCGAGCGTGTGTCATCCCGCGGGGTGCCGAGTGGACAGAGTGCGATCGGTAGCCCCGCCGAAATTGTTGGTCGAGATCAACGTCGTCGCCGTCCATGTCGGCGCACCCCGGGCCGTGACCGGACCGGAGTGGCTCTCTCTGCAGACCCTAGGATTGAGCGAGGCGCGACGCCTGCTGACTCACATGCGGGAAGGGGGACCACACATGTACATCGGTGCGCTCACAGCGTATGGCGAGATCAGCGGTCCCGTATGGGTGCCATCGGCTCCCCCCTCGTTGGAGACCTACCTGGCTCTGACCCTGCAACCGATACCGCTGCTGCCTGCGATCGCGGTCTTGATGGGGCTCCTCTACCTGGTTGGTGCGATCAAGCTGTGGGCGACGGGCCGCCGTTGGTCTCCACTCGCTACCGCGTCCTTCTTGTCCGGCTGCGTGATCATCGCGGTGGTCATGGGTGCAGGGATGGAGGGGTACGGCCTTCGCATGCTCTCGGTCTTCATGTTCCAGCAGCTGACCTTGATGCTCGCGGTCCCACCGCTGCTCGTTCTGGGCAGGCCGGGAACCTTGTTGCTCAGGGCGCTCCCGCACAACCGGCTGGGCTGGACAGTGATGAAAGGGGCCCGTTGGGGTCTGAAGTCGAGGCTCGGACGCGTGCTGATCCACCCGGTGCTGATGATCCCGCTGTTCTTGGCGTGCTTCTACGGGCTCTATCTCGGTGGCGCCGCCGACACACTGCTGCGCACCTGGACCGGTCACGTCAGTCTCGAGATCCTCTTCCTGGTCGCAGGCATCCTGTTCACGGTCCCGCTGCTGTCAACCGATCCGCTACCAGCCCGGCAAAGTCACATGGGCCAGGCGATCGACGTCGCCGTGGAGATGCCGCTGCACGCGTTCTTCGGCGTCGTTCTGATGATGGCGCCCGCCCCCCTCTTGCCCCTGTTCGCGTCCCCACCGACGTCCTGGGGGCTGGACCCTCTCAAGGACCAAGGCACCGCCGGGGGCCTTGCATGGTCCTATGGCGAGATGCCCACGCTGATCATCTTGCTGATCATCTTGTCTCGATGGTTCCGCAGAGATACCCGCGACGCGGCAGCCGCCGACCGCGAGATCGACCGGTACGGGAACCCCGACCTCGATGCATACAACGCATACCTGGCGCGTCTCAACAGCCAGCAGGAGAGCCGCTGATCGTCGCTCCCAGCCGCGCAACGAGCGGCTGGGACATGTCCGTGTGGGCGCACGGGATCCCACTCTCCTACCGCGACGGGCGGCCCCACCCCGCCGGCGGTGGCGACGAGTTTGAACGGATGGAGGAGCGCACGCCGCAGCATGCGCAGCCACCAGGGCCTGCGACTCAGTTCACCGTCCGGTCCCTGTCGGAGAGTTTCTTGAGCATGTCGTTGTAGTCGTCCATCTCGATGTCGCCGTCGCGGTCGACCTTGCGGTCGCGGCGGGTGGCGAGACGGGTGTCGTCCCGCGCCCACGAGACGGCGACGATGACGGCGAGGCTGATGGTCGGGAGCTCGCCGACGCCCCACGCGATGCCGCCGCCCTTCTGCTGGTCCTCGAGGGCGGGCAGTCCCCACTCGCGGCCCATGAGGCCGAACCACTCGGGGACGAGGAGGATCTCGCCGGACATGAGGGTCACGCCGAAGAAGGCGTGGAACGCCATGGTCGCGAGCAGGAGCAGCAGCCGCTGCGCGTGCGGGGGGCGCGACGGGCCGGGGTCGATGCCGATGAGGGCGTTGGTGAAGAAGTACCCGGCGAGGACGAAGTGCACGGTCATGAGGATGTGACCGATGTGGGTGGAAAGGGCGTAATCGAACGCGGGCGTGTAGTAGAAGACGACCATCGACCCGGCGAAGTTCATCGCCGCGACGATCGGGTGGGCGAAGAAGCGCCCGTAGCGCGAGTGGATGATGACGAGGAGCCACTCGCGCGGCCCGCGCGTCCCGTCCTTGCGGATGGCCAGGCCACGGAGGGCGAGGGTCATCGGCGCCCCGGAGACGAGGAAGATCGGGACGACCATCGCGAGGATCATGTGCTGGAGCATGTGCGCGCTGAAGAGGATCGAGCCGTAGACCGCCGGTCCGCCGTTGGTCACCCAGAAGAGCAGGACGGTGCCGACCACCCAGGACGCGGTGCGCAGGGGCGACCATGCGTCGCCGCGCCGGTGCAGCCGCCACACCCAGCGGAGGTAGACGACGAGGGCCGCGACGCACGCGAAGCCGAGGAGGACGTCCCAGCGCCACTCGGTGAACCATCGGGCGAGGGTCAGCTCGGGAGGGAGCGCCCGGCCGGTGATGATGAACGCGGGGGTCGGGTCCGGCGGCGGGGCGTTGTCGTCGGGCGGCTGCGTGCCTCCCAGGGCGACCGCGACGCCGGAGACCGCGCCCATGACGAGGAGCTCTGCTCCGGCGAGGCGCCAGAAGAGCGCGGTCAGGCTCACGCCTGTGCGCAGGGCCGCGCTGCCCGGCACGGTGGCCGTTCCGAGCTTTCCGACGACCCAGGTGCGGTGGGCCCAACCGAAGCCCCCGAGGACCACGAACAGCGCTGCCTTGGTCAGCAGGAGCACGCCGTACTTGGTCGAGAGACCCTCGACCCCTCCGAGCCGCACCAGGGCGTTGACGACCCCGGAGAGAGCGACCACGACGAAGCACCACGACGCGATGGGTGAGTACCGCGCGACGACGACGGCGAGGCCCTCGTCCGTCAGCGCGCGCCGCGCCCGCAGGGCCGCCACGACCAGCAGGGCACCTATCCACACGGCTGCCCCGACGAGGTGCATGAAGAGGGAGGAGACAGCGAGCTCGTGGCTCGTCGAGCCGGCGGCGTGTCCCATGAAGGACTGCAGCACGAGCGGCACCAGGGCCAGGATGCCCGCCCAGAGCGCGCCGCTCGCCGTCCGAGCGAGCATCGCCGACAGACACACGAGCGACGCGACCACCGTCATGGCCAGATAGGCACGACCAGCCGGGATCTGCACGAGGTACACCCCGAGCTGCTCACCGAAACTGGGATCGTCGAGCGGCACGCCGACAGCGTTGGAGGCGGAGAAGACCATGCGGCCGAGCGCAGCGACCGTCCACGCTCCTGCCCCGACGGCCGCCGTGCTGAGCGTCCGGTCGAGGGCAACCCCGGGCGGCACGACGAACGCGGCAAGGACGAGCCCGCCCAGCGCCACGGCGACCGCGAGCTCACCGAGCACGGTCGTCACGGGCAGGCCCCAGCGCACGACGACGCCCGGGTCGAGCAACAGCTGCGTGGCGAAGGCGCCCGAGAACACGCCGCCGGTGACGAGGGCGACCAGAGCGAGGACGACCACCCCGACGAGCACACCCACCCAGGAGCGTGGCGCGTCGAGAACTGTGCGAGCAGACTCTCCAGAGGCCGTCGCAGCCCCGTCTTGCTGGCCTGTCTTCACCCCTCCAGGGTACGTGGAGGGGTGCCCTATGGTGTGTCGATGACCTCCCGCCTCCGGTTCTTGTCAGTCGCTGCGCCCAGGTCGGCCGCGCTGATCGTGATGCTTGGTCTGGTCGTCTTCCTCGGCTGTGTCACCGTCCCGCAGGCTCGCGCCGCCGACGTGATTGCCGAGACTCGCCCCAGCCAGGAGGCGGCGCTCGTTGACGTCCCGTGGACCAGTCCGGCAGCCATCACCCCCGCGGCGAGGTGGCAGGTCAGGACATTTGCACTGCCAGTGGCTGATGCGCGGACGGTCACTGTGGCAGCGCCGAGCCTGGCCGACGAATCAGGCGAGCCGGGCGGATACGGGCCGGTGATGGTGGTGGCCGTCATCCTCCTCGTGCTCGGTTCGGTCGGCCGCGTCGTCGGCATGTGGATGCACCACCGACACCGGCAGGGTAAGCAAAAAGCGACACCAGATGAAGATGCTGACAGCGAGGCACCGCCGCCTTCTCAGTGATCTCCCAGTCCTCTGGGAGAGAGTTGGACGGTGCTTCATGCCCTGACTGCCCCACGCCCTCGTGACCACGACGACCGTTGGTCTTCTGGAGTCTTTCGCGTCATGGTCGCCCTGGTCGCGGCCCTCACACTGACGGGCTGCAGCTCGGGCTCTGACGACGCGAGCTCCGGCGACGTCGTCGGCCAAGGGTACGAGTCCGGCGATGGCAGCATCCGCATCTGGTCTCCGGCTGATCGCAGCGAACCGATCCGCCTCTCGGGCACCGACTTCTCCGGGAATCCCGTGGACACGGGTGCCTTCGAGGGCGATGTCGTCATCCTCAACACCTGGTACGCCGCGTGCCCACCCTGCCGGGCCGAAGCACCCGACCTCCTCGCGGTCGCCACCGACCGCGCCGATGAGGGCGTGCACCTCATCGGGATCAACGGCACGGACGAGGCCGGCGCGGCTCTGGCGTTCGAGCGCGAACACGACGTGACCTGGCCGTCGATCGCCGACACCGACGGTTCCGCGATCGCGACCCTCCAGAGCGTCGTCCCCGTCCAGGCTGTTCCCACCACGGTCGTGCTCGACCAGCAGGGCCGCGTCGCCGCCCGCGTGCTCGGCCAGGTCGACGCCTCCACCCTCAACGGACTGGTCGACGACGTCCTCGACGACGCCGGGGAGTGACGGGGTGTCTGACGCCGGGTGGCCTACGTGGTCACAGCCCGCGCCCTCGACCTGCCCGCTGACTTCGCCCGGCCAGACGGATGTCCCACACGACATGACGGACACACACAAGCTTGAGAGAGGTTGATCGATGGATCCCGGTGGCATTACAGGAGCACTCCCCTGGGGAGAGATCAGCGACATCCTCGCGTGGGGAGCAGCAACGGCCTATACCGTCGCGATGATCGCTTTCGCGATCGACCTGTCCAAGCTCTCCGACGCGGCCGGGCAGCGCAAGGCCAGTCAGCTCGTCGGAGCCGGCAGCCCGGACGTGGCCTCGGCGAGGACCTCGGGAGTCACGATTCCCGCATCATCGGGGCGGCGCAGCTCGAAGACGCTGGGCATCGCGATGTCGACGATGTGGCTCGGCTTCGCCATGCACCTCGTCTCCGTGGTCGCACGAGGCATCGCTGCCGGTCGTGCACCGTGGGCGAACATGTACGAGTTCTGCCTCGCCGGGACGCTCGTGGCCGCCGGGGCGTTCCTCCTGCTGCAGATACGCCGGGACGTGCGGTTCCTCGGCGTGATCGTGTCCTTCCTCGTCGTGACCTTCCTCATGGTCGGGCTCAACGCCTTCCACGTCGTCGCGGACAGCGTCCAGCCCGTGCTCCAGCACTACTGGCTCGTGATCCACGTCGGCGTCGCCGTCCTGTCCACCGGGATCTTCACGGTCGCCTTCGCCATCAGCGTCCTGCAGCTTCTGCGCGACTCCCGCGACCAGGGATCGACGTTCCTGCGCGGTGAAGGCACCATCGTGCGGGGACGCAACGTCGCCGCATGGAAGATCTTCAACTGGCGCTTCCTCGACGCGATCCCCAACCCGACATCGCTCGAGGCCCTGAGCTTCCGCATGAATGCCGTGGGCTTCGTCCTGTGGACCTTCACCCTCATCGGCGGCGCCATCTGGGCGAACGATGCCTGGGGGCGCGCGTGGGGTTGGGACCCCAAGGAGGTCTGGACGTTCGTCGTCTGGGTCGTCTACGCCGCGTACCTGCACGCACGCACCACGCGCGGTTGGTCCGGCCGGCGCGCCGCGTACTTCGTCCTGGTGGGCTACGCCTGCGTCTTGTTCAACTTCACCGGCGTGAACATCCTCTTCAGCGGAAAGCACTCCTACGCCGACGTGCCGGACTAGCCACCGAACGAGTCACGGCGGCCGACTCAGGGATGTCTCAGGTGGGCTTGAGATGCTGACCCGGTCCCTCTGCCCACAGGTGCGTGACCTGTGCCCTGACCAAGGATCTCGATGACTACTCGCCGCTCCCGCATCCTCCTCCTGACTGTCCTCGTGGCGTTGATCGCGGCACTGGTTGCTCGGGCGTGGTTCTCCGAACCCGCCGGGAACCCGAGTGAGGTCTCGGGGGAGTCCCTGGTGCGCGAAGACAGCCACGTGCTCTCGCAGGCCCCGGCGGAGAAGGCGGTGCTGGTGGAGTTCTTGGACTTTGAGTGCGAGTCGTGCCGCGCGTTCTACCCCACGGTGGAGGAGCTGCGCGCGGAGTTTGCCTCGGAGCTGACGGTCGTCCTGCGGTACTTCCCGATCCCGTCGCACGCCAACGCGCAGAACGCGGCCCTGGCGGTCGAGGCCGCCAGCCGGCAGGGCCAGCTCGAGGCGATGTACAAGATGATGTACGCGACGCAGGGCGAGTGGGGCGAGGCGCAGGAGTCCAAGGCGCAGGTGTTCCGCGGCTTCGCCGACGAGCTGGGCCTGGATCTAGCCCAGTACGACCAGGACGTCGCCGACCCCGCGACGCTCGAGCGCGTGACGCGGGACTTCGACGACGGGCTCGCACTGGGAGTGTCGGGAACACCCACCTTCTTCCTGGACGGTGAGAAGGTCACCGCGAACTCCCCCGAGGAGCTGCGCGCCGAGGTGGAGGCGGCACTCGACCAGTGAGCGTCGCCGAGCTGGTCTTCTCAGGCCAGCTGCTCGTCGCCGTTCCGCTGGCCGTCCTGGCCGGCCTGGTGTCTTTCGCCTCCCCGTGCGTGCTCCCGTTGGTGCCCGGCTACCTCGCCTACGTCAGTGGCCTGAGCGACGGCGAGACGACCAGGCGACGGCTGCTGATCGGTGTCGGCCTGTTCGTCGCCGGCTTCACGGCGGTCTTCGTCGCCTACGGCGCCCTGTTCGGAGCGCTGGGCGGATGGTTGGTGCGCCACCAGGACCTGCTCATCCGCATCCTGGGGCTCCTGGTCATCGTGATGGGGCTGGTCTTCATGGGGCGCCTGGGGATGTTGCAGCGTGCGATCAAGCCCTCCTGGCGCCCGGCCACCGGGCTCGCCGGGGCGCCCCTGCTGGGCATCGTCTTCGGGCTGGGATGGACGCCGTGCTTCGGGCCCACGCTCGGGGCGATCTCGGCGCTGAGCATCGAGTCGGCCGCGGCATCGCGAGGAGCTCTCCTGGGCCTGGCCTACTGCGTGGGACTGGGGCTGCCGTTCCTGGCGATCGCGTGGGGATTCGGGTGGGCCACCCGGGCGATGGACTTCCTTCGACGGAACCTGCGGACCATCAACATCGTGGGCGGGGGCGTCCTGGTGCTCATCGGGATCGCCATGGCCACGGGCCTGTGGGGGGCGCTCATCCGCCAGCTGCAGGGCGTCATCAGCGGATACGTCACCCCGATCTAGCAGCCCCACCCCAGGCTCGCCGAGAGTCAGGTGGCACTGTGGGCCGGGCGAGCGGGGAGTCGAGGCCTCAGCCGATGAGGGCCGCGGAGGAGGCGGCGCGACTGGCGGCGATGGCCTCGGCGACGATCCACCGCACCCGGCGTTGGAGGAGCGAACGGCGCGGAGCAGAGAGCGGGGCGGGGTGCAGGGAGACGGTGAGCATCGTGATCCTTGGGGTGTCAGTCATGGTGGACGAGCTCGTGGCTGCGATGCTCGGCAGGCTCGAGCTGGAACGTGCAGTGACCGATCGTGAAGTCGGTCTCCAGGCACTCGGAGAGCGCATCCAGCAGTGCCCCGGAGCGGCCCTGGGCGATGCACGCGTCGTCGACCACGACATGCGCGGAGAGCGCGGGCACGCCGCTGGTGATGGTCCAGGCGTGCAGGTCATGGACGTCGACGACGCCGGGCATCTCGCGGATGTGCTCGCGGACGGTGTCGAGGTCTACTCCGCGCGGGGTGGCCTCGAGCAGGACGTCGAGTACCGAGCGCAGCAGCGACCAGGCGCGCGGCAGGATGAACAGCCCGATGGCGATGGATGCCAGGACGTCGGCACGCTGGTAGCCGGTGGTGATGATGATGATGCCGGCGACGATGACGGCGACCGAGCCGACGAGGTCACCGAGGACCTCGAGGTAGGCGCCGCGGATGTTCAGGCTCTCCTTCTCGCCCTGGCGCAGCACGAGGAGGCTGGCGAGGTTGGCCAGCGCGCCGACGACGGCGGTGATGAGCATGAGTGTGGTGCCGACCTCGGGCGGGTCGTTCCACCGCTGCACGGCCTCGACGATCACCCAGATGGCCAGCCCACCGAGCAGGAGGGCGTTGGCCAGGGCCGCGAGGATCTCGGCGCGCTGGAGGCCGAACGTACGGGACTTGTCCGGTGGGCGGGCGGCCAGCGTTGTGGCGAGCAGCGCGATCGCTACCCCGGTGGCGTCGGTGAGCATGTGCCCTGCGTCGGCCAGCAGAGCCAACGACCCGGAGATGAGGCCACCGGCGACCTGGATGCCGACGACGCCGAGCGTGATGGCCAGCACGATCACCAGGCGGCGGCGGTGGCGGCCCGTCGCGGTGCCGTGGGAGTGGGTGTGCCCGCCGCTCATGCGGAGGTCCTCGAGATGAGGGGCGCGGGCAGGGTGCCTACGCCCGGGAGGAAGCGCCCGACCCGGCTCGCATAGTCCGCGTAGTGGGCCCCGTGCGTGGCCAGCAGGTGCGGCTCTTCGGTGACGCGGACCTGGATCTCGATCCCCAGGACGAGGAACACCAGACCGGCAAGGGTCATCGGCGAGGGTACGGCGAGCACCAGGCCACCGACGGCGACGATCATGGCGGTGAAGATCGGGTTGCGCAGCCAGGCGAACGGCCCGTCTGTGACGAGCTCGGTCTCCTCGCCCGGACGGACCCCGATGCGCCAGGAGGTGCCCATCCCGGATTGCGACACCAAGACGCCGAGGAAGCCGGCGACCGCCACCACCACACCGGTCCAGGTTCCCGCCAGGGGAGCGGGCGCCGCATCGATGGCCTCGGTCGCGGCCAGGCCGAGCCCTGCGCCGGTCAGGACTAGGGCGAGAACGAAGGACACCCCGCCCCACCACGCGGGCGCACCGATCGCACTGGAGAACCCGACGAGACCTGTGCTCCCGGTGCGTCGACGATGGAGCCAGCTCCGCACCCCGAAAGTCACCACGAGGCCCACCACGTAGAGGAGGAGGGCGGCTGTGGCCGTCGTGTCAGCGGTCATGGTGCTCAGCCTCCGCCGTCGTTGCCTCGATGCCGGAGGTGGGGCACAGCGTGACCGCGTCGCCGGTGAGGCTCAACAGCCGCTCGGCAGCGGCGAGCAGGTCCACCATCGCCTCGGGATGGGTCAGGCGGAACATCGAGGACCGCCCCTGCGGGCGGGACTCGACCAACCCGCAGTCCCGCAGGCACGCCAGGTGCTTCGAGACCGTCGACTGAGCCAGCCCCAGGTGCTGGGTGAGGTCGACGACCCGGTGCTCGCCCAGCGCCAGGTGCTGAAGGATCGTCAGCCGGGAGGGATCGCTGAACCCATGGAACAGGCAGGCCGCAGGCAAGAGCGGGGTGGCCTCCGTCGAGGAGGGCTTTCCGGGAACGACTAAGGGTCGTGTCATCGTCATACGGGGATGTTAGCGCAATCTACTGTGGCGCGTACAGGATGGTCGGCGGAAGGTCATGAGGCCAGGGAGCGGGGTCGTGAAGGTCCTGACTCGGCAGCCAACCAGCCTGAGTGAACACACCGCCACATCGCGGCACACCGCTCAGAAACTGGGCTCCTCTGCCGATAGAACGAGCGGTGCCGACACGCGGTAGCCGACCGAGTGATGGGGATGTTGATGCCAATCGAACAGCGTGTGATGGTGAACAAGCCAAAGATCGGCGCGGGATCCACCACATCGACCGGCAGAGAGCCGGACCCGGTCGCCAATCCCAAGAGTAAGAAGAAGATCCTTCTAGTGGCCGCACTAGTGCTGGCCATGACGGCCTTCGCCGGATACTGGTTTCTTCTGGGCGGACCCGGCACGCAGGAAGCCAACGCAGCAGAGGCCGAGCACCTCGAGCTCGGAGAGGTCGTGACGATCGAGCCCATCAACCTGAACCTCGCCGACGGCCGCTACCTGCGCCTGGGGATTGCCCTGCAGCTGGCGCTAGAGGTCGAGGAGGAGCCGGACACCGCACGCGCCCTGGACCTGGCGATCTCCCAGTTCTCCGGCCGATCGCTGGCTGAGCTCGCCAGCGTCGAGGGCCGCGACGCCCTCAAGGCCGAACTGCTGGAGAAGATAAAGCAGGCCTACGACGGTGAGGTCCTGGACCTGTACTACACCGACTTCGTCACTCAATAGTCCCCACAGTGACCGGTCGCTGGCGCCGACGGGTGCTCTCTGCCACCGACCCGTAGGTGGGCAGCAATCTCCGGCACGATGCCTCGGGTAGCGAGAGCCACGCTCAGTCCAGAGTCGCAGGCCGCGGGACCCAGCTGACGATGAACGCCCCACCGTGAGACACCCGCAGCGGTCGGGTTCCTCACGGTGGGTGTTCATTCTTGGGTCACGAGTGTTCGTCACCGGGGGGGGGG